>JBDRTC010000669.1:0-5105 GCA_043824335.1 Planctomycetota bacterium
TTGGGAACGCTCCCAATAGTGCGGCCCCAAGCAGAGCTTGGGACCGAGAAAGAAGAGTTTCCAAGAGAGATCACTTTCGCGGGAGTGTATTGCCACGTCTCATGAGATCGGCACATTCCGGTCGCTCGCTCCACTTCGGCCAGCCCGGAGTACTATTCCCTCTCTCGCCCCGGAAGATTCAAAAGGAAGGGTTGATTGAGTGGTATAGGGAAGCAAGTGGGTCCATCGGCCCGGCCGCGCCCGGGTCCGGCGTCACGGTTCAAGAAAAGAGGGCTGCCTTCAATAGACGATCACCAGGATGCAGAAACAGACGGCGATCAGCACCGCACCGGAGATGATCCTCGTTAGCCCGCTGACTGGGCAAAATTGTTCCTCGTCGGCCCCCGCAGACAACGTTCCAGTCGCCGGCAACTGGCCCACGATCGGCGCAAGCAGCGTTTTTTCCACTTGGCCGGGCGTGTTGAGCGGCGGGTCGATGTCGAAGCCCGAGGAAATCAGGCCCACGCCACAGGCCACAACCAAGGCCGCGGCCAGCGCGCCCAAGAGACCTCGTGGGGATCCGCTCGCGGACTGGGAGACCTGCGGGCGGTCCGCCGGCTCCAGCTCGATGCTCGCGCCCCGCGCTTGTCGCTCCCACGCCTGCCGCTCGGCTTGGGCGAGCCGGTCGTAATCCTGGTGGGCCCGTTCGAGGGCCTCTTTGTGATCGCGAAACGCCCGGACGGCCCGGGCGCACGCTTCGACCGTCGTCCCAGGCAAGACCTCGCCCAACGTGCCCGGCGGGTTCTCGACCACGGCCTCTCGAGCGGGGGTTTCCTCGGGCGGCGGCACTTCCGGCTTTTCTTCGAGCAGGTGGTCGGGGAGCGTGTCCAGCCGCTGCTTGACCCGGACGATCCGCACCTCCACGTCGCGAACCTCCGGGTGAAGCGGGGTCCGAGCGATAAGGAGCTGGGCCCGATGGTGTTCCAACTCGGCGAGCTGCCGCTGGAGTTCGACCCACTCGGGGTTTTCCATCCTCCGCGGCGCCGCGGGCGGGCGGACTTCTCGCGACGGCGGACTGGCGATCGGAGGCGTCGAGTGCCAAGACTTCGCCCACTGCTCGGCCAGCGTCTGTTGCTCGCGGAAGTGACGCTCGACAAAGTCATCGAACCGCCCTTTCGCGTCGAGATACTCTTGGCGGGCGCGTTCGGCGGCCCCTTGGGCATCGAGATAGTCCTGGCCAAAAGCCGCTTCCAGATTCGCCCCGTGCTTGTTCGCATAGGCTTCGGCCAGTGTGTTGACCAGCCGCACGGCGCGGTTCGGGTCTTCGTCGTCACCGGAAATCGTAATCTGAAGCCCCCTCTCCGGCTCGGACGCTTCCGTTGTTGTGACCCGCAGGTTGCGAGCGACTTGATCGACAGTCGCTTGCACTTCGGCAGAGGGGCCGTCCACCGCAACATCGCGCCGCTGGGAACTCAACTGGCCGAGGGCGTGCCGAAGGTTCTCCTCGGAGAGGATTTCCCGTTCGGTGGCGAGGGGGTCGGGGCGTGCAAGCCCGTTTGGGTTGTGAATACCGGCCCCATCGGGGGGTGTGAGCCGCTCAAAGATCGTGGCCGTGGCCGAATACACTCTTGCGTCGCCGGCCGTTTTCGAGGCCATCCGATAGACGACCGCGCCGCTGGCCAGGAACGCGAGCACGCAGAGCGCGAGCCGGGCCTCCCAGGACGGTTTCGATCGGACGACGTACTTGCTGCTGCTACCGGTTGCAGGCATCGGAAGCCCCGCCATGAAGCCGGGTTGAGGACAGACCGTCGGCGCCGACGATCCCACAGCTTCGACATCGACCCTCGCCGCCCTGAAGCTTGAACTTGGCTCGACGGCCCCCGGCCAGCGTGGGCACGGGCTTGTGGGCGGTCGCTTAGCAAGCGAGGATAGAGAGGATAGACGGGATCAATTGAAAGGGCCCGAGGGAGACGATGTTTCGCGTCAAGATCTGCGGGATTACCACGGCCGACGATGCCCGGGTGGCGGCCCGCGCGGGCGCCGACGCCGTGGGCTTGAACTTCTACGCCAAGAGCCCGCGCTACGTCGAGCCCGACGAGGCCCGGCGGATCATCGGGGCCTTGCCTTCGGGCGTGGTGAAGGTGGGGCTTTTTGTGAACGCCTCCGTTGGGGAGATCGCCCAAACGTTCGACGAGTTGGGCTTGGACCTGGTGCAGCTTCATGGCGGCGAGCCGCCGGAGTTATTGGCCCGGCTCGGCGAGCGGCCGGTGATGCGTGCGTTCAGGGTCGGCGGCGAGGGGCTGGAGCCCGTGGCCGATTACCTCGAAGCGTGCCGGGGGCTGGGCTGCCTGCCTCGGCTGGTCCTCCTCGATTCGCGTGCCGAGGGGGCCTATGGAGGCACGGGAAAGGTGGGCGACTGGGCCACTTTGGCCCGCTATCCGATCCACCCCTGGCACCCGCCGCTCGTCCTGGCCGGAGGGCTCCGACCGGAGAACGTGGCCGAGGCCGTTCGGGCGGTGCAGCCCGCGGGGGTCGACACGGCCAGCGGCGTCGAGTCGAGCCCGGGGCGAAAGGCGGCGGCCCTGGTCGAGCGGTTCGTGGCGGCGGCCCTCGATGCGTTTGGCCCTGCCGACGGCGGTTGTTGACAATCCGACCGTCGTTCGGGATAACAGCCCTATTGATTCGACACGGCTAGCGATTGCGTGAAGCACCACGTCCCGCTTCGGACGTCCGCCCGTTTAGCTGCCGCCGGTACGGCGGCATGCGGTAGAAGTGCCCGTCAGACATTATGCCGCCGTACCGGCGGCAGCTAAACGCGGAAGCGATCTCTCACGCAATCCAAAGCCGGCGTGTTGGCTGGCCGTGTCAGCCCACGAGAACCAGCCCGCACGTCCCTCCTTCGAGTAGCGACGGAGAGTATGCCCGAGATTCAAGCCTTCCGCGGAATTCGTTACGACCTGGGCCACGTCGGCTCGTTGAGCGAGGTGGTCGCGCCCCCGTACGACGTGATCGACCCCGACTTGCAGGAGCAGCTCTACAAGAGGCACCCGGCGAACGTCGTCCGGCTGATCCTCAACCGCATGGAGCCGGGCGACGACGAGGGCAACAACCGCTACACGCGGGCGAGACGCTTTCTTCGGAACTGGCAGTCGGAGGGCGTCCTCTTCACCGAGGCGGACCCGGCCTTGTACGTCTACCACCAGGTGTTCGCCAGCGGCGGGCAAACGTACACGCGCCGCGGCTTCATGGCCCGGGTGCGGCTGGCGCGGTTCGGCGAGGGAATGGTGTTTCCCCACGAGGAAACGATGCCCGGGCCGAAGATCGACCGCCTGATGCTCACGGCCGTCTGCCAGGCGAACCTGAGCCAGATATTCGGTCTTTACCCCGATCCCAGCTGCGAGGCGCAGGACCTGCTCGAAGCGGCCATTGCCGAGGTCGCGCCGGTCGAGGCCTCCGATCACCTGGGCGTCGTTCATCGGCTTTGGCCGGTGACCAACGTCGAGGTCCTTTCCGCCGTGGGCGGGGCGATGAGCCCCAAGCCGATCTTCATCGCCGACGGCCACCACCGTTACGAAACCGCCTGCGACTACCGCGACCAAGTCTACGACAGCGGCGCTCTCAGGCCCGACCACCCGGCCAACTACGTGCTGATGATGTGCGTGGCCATGGAGGACCCCGGCCTGATCGTGTTGCCCACGCACCGGCTGTTTCGCGGGCTGGAGGCGATCACCGCCGAGGAGCTGACCGCCAGGCTGGGCGACTGCTTCCGCACGCGGCCGGTCGGCGCCGGGGCGGAATTGGCGCCGGCTGTGTGGGAAGACGTGGAGACCTCCGGCGACCAGGGCACGCTGGGCTTCTATACCCGGAAGGACCAGAGGTGGACCGTTGCCGAACTGACCGACGCCGGCCGAGCCAGACTCGCCGAAGTCGCCTCGGACCACAACGAGCCGTGGCGAGGGTTGGGCGTCGGCGTGCTTCACCGGCTGGTGATCGAGACCCTGCTCGGGGCGTCTGATCTGCCGACCCCGGAGTACGTGCACTCGGCCGACCAGGTCCCCAACGGCCTTCTGACCGGCGAGTTTCCCCTGGCGGCCCTGGTCATGCCCGCCGGCGTCGACAGCATTCGGGCCGTCAGTCTCAGCGGCGAACGCATGCCGGCCAAGAGCACCTACTTCTATCCCAAGCTGCTCAGCGGGCTGGTGATCAATCCGCTGGAGTAGCACCCAGTGCCATTCGATCCAGGCACTTGGGTGCCTGGGGCAAAGCGAAGCGGTGCCCCAGTCTGTCACGACCTGGGGCTTCGCTGCGCTCAGCCGCCAGCCACCCACAATATCGAGTGACGCGAGGTAGTAGAGGGCGCGACGGTAGAATCGGCCTCCTGTGTCGCCCGGGGCCCGTCACGCGGTTTGCCGGACGTGCTGATTTGTCGGCGTTTCACGTGAAACATGGCTGGGCAAACTGCGCGTTTCGCTCCAAGAGGGCGTTTCACGTGAAACAGGCAATACACGGCCCTTGTTCGTTTCACGTGAAACGTGCCGCCAATTGGCATTTCCCGCCCAACCGATGCCCTGCTACAATCCCGCCCGCGCCGGCTTCGGCAAGCAATCGTGTGGATCGGCAAGGAGGCCGACTGTGGGACGGATCCTCTGCGTGGCCAATCAGAAAGGAGGCGTTGGAAAAACGACCACCGCGATCAACCTGGCCGCCGGCCTGGCTCGATCCGGGGCACACACGCTTCTGGTCGACTTGGATCCCCAGTGCAACGCCACCACGGGGTTGGGACGCGAGCCCACCATGCACCACCCGCTTGTGGCCGGAATGCCGCTGGCGCAGTCGCTCTCGGAAACGGGCGTTCCCCGGCTCGACCTGCTGCCGGGGAGCCGAAGCTTCCGCGATGTCGAGGCCCTCACCCGCGACGACCAGAGCCAGGCCGCCCGCCTGCAACACCACTTGTCGAACACGCTTGGCGGCTACGATTTTGTGCTCATCGACTGTCCGCCGTCGCTCGGCCCATTGACGCGCACCGCCCTGGCCAGCTCGACCGAGGTCCTGATGCCCATCCAATGCGAGTATTTCGCCATGGAAGGGCTGGCCCAAATGATCGAAGTGATCCGACAAGTAATCGA
>JBDRTC010000670.1:0-14824 GCA_043824335.1 Planctomycetota bacterium
CAACGCCGCCGCCAGAGGCCGACTTGCTTTCGCGCCAGGCCGATTGTCTTGGCGATGTCCACATTGAGTGATCCGGCGAAAGCCAGTAGGATGATGCCAACCCGTTGAACGAGTCGTTGTGGTGGAGTTGTCGAACGGTGAATCCGCCGAAGAATGCTCTCTTGCTTCTCCGTGAGCATAATCTTGGCCGCCTTGCCAGACATAACC
The DNA here is from genome assembly GCA_043824335.1 of Planctomycetota bacterium. Taxonomy (GTDB): domain Bacteria; phylum Planctomycetota; class Planctomycetia; order Pirellulales; family Thermoguttaceae; genus JBDRTC01. The sequence goes on from JBDRTC010000670.1 coordinate 208, forward strand.
TTCCTCCTTGTTGAAGACCGGGACGTGAGTAATCACGGTCATTCATGAGGAGGAAGGTCTATTTGTGTCGATAGAAGATCGGTAATTCACGCAATTTAGAGAAGAAGACGCTGCCGTAACCTAGCCAAGGCAACCTCTTGGTGGGCTAACAATTGTGATTTGCGGCACTAGCTGCCCGTACGTCGCGGAGAACTGATTCGGATTAGTCTGCGGCAATTGCAGTTGGTCGCACCTTTTCATTGGAGGTAGAGGTTCTGTCATGACTGTGCTGGATGCAATCGGAAACACACCCCTTGTGGAGTTGACCGGTCTGAACAGAAGGAGCCGGAGGGTCAGGATCTTCGGAAAGCTCGAAGGCAACAATCCCGGAGGCTCCATTAAGGACCGTCCTGCCTGTCGCATGATCGAGGCGGCCGAGCAGTCCGGTGAGCTTACCAAGGCGAGAACCATACTCGAACCGACGTCGGGCAACACGGGCATCGCCCTGGCAATGATCGGTGCCGCCAAGGGATACCGGGTCAAGCTGTGCATTCCGGAATGTGTCAGCGTGGAGCGACGGAGCATCCTGGAAGCATTGGGGGCCGAGGTGGAGCTCACCCGGGCAAAAGAAGGCACCGATGGCGCCATCAGGAAAGCACATCGACTCCTGGAGGCGGAACCCGACAAGTACTACATGCCCAACCAGTTCGAGAACGAGACCAACATTCTCGCTCATTACGAGACGACCGGCCCGGAGGTCCTCTCCCAAACCAACGGAGAGATCGACGTATTCGTTGCCGGCATGGGAACGACGGGAACCTTGATGGGGGTGAGCAGATATCTGAAAGAGGAGAAACCGAAGGCCAGGATCGTTGGGGTTGAGCCCCCAATGGGGCACACGATACAAGGGCTCAAGAACATGGAGGAAGCTATTCGTCCCAAGATCTATGACCCGGCGATGTTGGATGAGAAGGTTTGCGTCGCGGATGACGAGGCCTTCGAGATAACAAGGCTTCTGGCCACCAAAGAAGGCATCTTTGTGGGCATGTCGAGCGGCGCGGCCGTGGCAGGGGCCTTGCGTATCGCCGAGAGGATGACTTCGGGCGTGCTGGTCGTGATTCTTCCCGACCGAGGGGATCGTTACCTGAGCACCACGCTGTTCAGGCCAATCTGTGCGAAATGCCCGCCGTGATCCGCCTTGGAGCCCCCGATTCTCGCCGGGTGCAAACCGGGCGTCGATTCACGTCGGCTTTGCACTCTTGCCCAAGGTGCGATAGACTCTGATTACTTGTGGGGCGATTTCTTCCTCCCGCCCATACCCCGGCGCAGCGGGACCGGCCGTGAAAATGAGATCGAAGCTCGTCTGGAAGCTCAGCGCCGTGGTCGTGGCGATCCTGACCGTGGCGATCGCCCTTTCCGGGTACATGAACAACCTGATTTGCGCCCACTACTCGCTGGAGTCAGCCCGGGCGTTTCTGAAGTTCAACTCTGAATCGATCATTAAAGGGATCGGTCAACTGATGATGAGCCGGAACATCGAGGGCACCCAGGAGCTGATTGTCGAGATTTCCCGGGACAGCAAGGTCTACGGCGACATCCGGCTCGTGTCTCACCGGCCTGGCCGTTACGGCGAAGTCGTCGCCTCGCGGTTCGGCCGAGACGAGAGCGGGCCGGAGTTGAGCAAGCTGGAGGTGGACGACCGGGCTTGTGTCGTCTGCCACCCCGATCCAAACGATTTCAGCATCGCCAAGGAGGGGATTATTGACGATTTGATCGATCGCCCCGAAGGGAGTCGGGTCCTCTCGGTAATGGCCCCGATCCTCAACGAGCCGGGGTGCCGCACCGCCGACTGCCATGCCCACTTCGACAGCCCCCCGATCCTGGGGTTCCTGAACGCCGACTACTCGCTTGACCGAGTGGATTCCATGGTCACCGACCGCAGGATCCTGATCCTGATCACGGTCCTCGTCTCGCTGTTGCTTGGCATTGTCGCTTTGTGGTTTATGTTCGCTCGGCTGCTGGAGAGGCCGATCAGCGGGCTGATCGCGGGCACGGAGCGTATCGCGGCCAACCAACTCGATTTCCGGTTCGATCAGAAGCGCAACGACGAGATTGGGATGCTGGAGGAGTCTTTCAATACCATGACGGCCAGGATCCAGGCCCACCGGGACGAGTTGCGCAGCGCCATGGAGTACCTCGGCGGGATCGTCGAGAACTCTGCCGACCTCATCATCACCGTTACCCCCGAGGGGTTTATCGAGACCTTCAACCGGGGCGCGGAACAGGCGTTGGGCTACAGCCGTGCCGAGGTGATTGGCCGTCAAATCGAGATGCTGTTCGTTGACCCTCGCGAGAGGGAAGCTGCCATCACCCGTCTGGAGGACACCGACAACGTCAGGAACTACGAGACCCGCTTTCTCGCCAAGGACGGCCAAGTGCGGAACGTGCTGCTGACGCTGTCGCGCCTGCGCGACCGGCAGGGTGAACCCATCGGCACGATGGGGATCAGCAAGGATGTTACCCAAGAGAAGAATCTCCAGCGAGAACTGGTCCACTCGCAGAAGTTCGCCGCCATCGGCCAGGCGGTGACCGGGATCCAGCATGCCATCAAGAACATGCTCAATGCCCTCAAAGGGGGCGCCTACCTGGTCCGCAACGGGATGGCCAAGGACAACCGGCAGCGGGTCGAGGAAGGTTGGGCGATGGTCGAGGAGGGCATCGACCGGATCAGCGACCTCTCCCACAATATGCTGAACTACGCCAAGGAGTGGAAGCTGGAACTCCATCGGGAAGACCTCAACGGCTTGGTGGCGAAGATCTGCGGGCAGAACCAGCGGATCGCCGCTGAGCGGGAAGTGGCTCTGCGCTGCGAAGCACCCGGCGGACTTCCCGCCGTTCTGTGTGATCCGAAGCTGATCCACATGGCCGTCACCGACATCCTGGTCAACGCCGTCGACGCCTGCGCCTGGAAGGACTACGATTCCGGTGAGAGTCCCGAAGTGGTATTGGAGAACTCTCTTGGAGAGGGTGGCGATTCCGTCGTGATCGAGGTCCGTGACAACGGGTGTGGCATGAACGAGGAGATCAGACGGAGCATCTTCACTCCGTTCTTCAGCACCAAGAAGACCCGGGGCACCGGCCTGGGGTTGGCGCTGACCGCCAGAATCATTAACGTACATGGTGGAAAGATTTCCGTGGAGTCCGAACCCGACCGGGGGACCGTATGCTGCATCTATCTTCCGGTGGACGGTCCGAAAGACAACAGGGAGACGATTGATGGCCAAGCAAGTACTCTTAGTTGACGACGACCAGAACACGGTGAAATACCTTTCCGTGGTGCTGAGCGAGCACGGATACGACCCGGTCCCTGCCTACGACGGCAGCGAAGGCCTCGAGAAGGTCAAGCACGCCAGGCCCGACCTCATCGTTCTGGACGTGATGATGCCCAAGAAGACGGGGTTCGTCCTGTTCAGACAGCTCAAGAGGGACGACCGGTACAAGGACATCCCGATTCTTATGCTCACCGGAGTGAGCGGAGTCCTCGAGGAGCTGGAAGGCCACATGGACGAGAGTTTCGAGAAGCCGTACGATAGCCTCCGTGAGGCCCTGAAGAAGCAGATCCGGGAGATGCGAGAAGAAGGGCCGGTCAGGCCGGAGATGTTCATGGACAAGCCGGTCGACCCCGACTCCTTCATCGCCAAGGTGCGGCAACTGATTGGAGGCTGATCCGGCTGTATCCTTGAGTGCGGAAGAGTCGGGCGCCGAGGGCGCCGAGAAGAGAGGTGGATGATGTCTGTTATCACCATTTCCAGGGGGGCGTACAGCCGGGGAGAAGAGGTCGCCGAGAGAGTGGCTCAGAAGCTCGGCTTCGACTGCGTTTCGCGAGAAGTGCTTGTCGAGGCTTCGGAAGAATTCAACGTTCCGGAAATCAAGCTTCTCCGAGCCATCCGCGACGCCCCTTCGATCCTGGATCGCTTCACCTTTGGGAAAGAGAGATACATTGCCTATATCCAGACTGCCCTGCTGGAGCATTTCCAAAGAGACAACGTGGTTTATGTCGGGCTGGCGGGCCACTATTTCGTCCGGGGAATTTCCCACGTGCTCAAGGTCAGGATCCTTGGCAAAGAAGAGGATCGCGTTGAGCTCGTGATGCAGCGCGAGCACGTGTTCGAACAAGCAGCCTCTGCCATGAAGGGGATATCCGCACACGACTTCGCGTCTCAGGCAAGGCATCGGGAGATGTCGAGGGACGAGGCCTCGCACGTCCTGGAACGTATCGACGAGGCGCGAAGGAAATGGGGTCTCCACCTTTATGGAATAGACACCACCGATGCCGGCCAATACGACTTGGTGATCCATATCAATAAGCTCTCGATCGATGACGCGGCAGACGTGATATGCTCCGCCGTCGGATTGAATTGTTTTCAAGCGACCGCCGACTCACAACAGGCCATGGACGATCTCACGCTTGCCGCCCGCGTCAAAGCGAGCCTCATCGAACGTCATCCCCGGGTCAACGTGGCCGCCAATAAGGGCGCCGTCTACGTCGCCCTCGAGGGTGGGAGTCCCAGTGCAGAGAAGGCGATTCAAGAAGCCGTTGAGCAGATTCCGGGGGTCAAGAAGATCGACATCAACTTGTACCCGTTCGTGACCCCCGACTGACGGCAAATGGTTCGCCGTCTTTCAGCGTCGTCCCCGGATCATCAAAGCATCGGGTGCTGGATAAGGAGGAGCGAAGAGGATCGTGCAAACCGCCGGCCGACATGGTATGATGGCTGGCATTCGCCGGACGGATTAGTCCGTCCCGCCCCAGCAGATACCCTCAACTGTGAATTGCCGCAAGCGGATGGAAGGTCAGGAATGGGGACGAAGTGCACAGTCAGCGCCAAAGTCGTTGCGGGCCTTTTGCTGGTGTTCTTCCTGGCGGTACCCGCCTGCGCCGGCGCTCCCGCCGATGCACCAGCCGATGCCGACTCGTATCCATGGTGGTTTTGGCCCTTGATCCTCTTTGTCGTGACGTTTGTCATGGGCATCCTTGCGGTACTGGCGGGCGTGGGGGGCGGGGTGCTCATTGTACCGCTCATCAGTGGGTTCTTTCCCCTCCATCTGGACTTCGTCCGCGGGACCGGGCTGCTGGTCGCCCTTTCCGGCGCCTTGGCGGCCGGACCCGGACTGTTGAAGGCCAATCTGGCCAGTCTGAGGTTGGCCGTTCCGGTTGCCCTGATCGCCTCGACCTGCGCAATCTTCGGTGCGATGATCGGGTTGGCGCTGCCGACCAACATTGTACAGATCTCCCTGGGGGCGACCATTCTGGGGATTTGCGCCCTGATGCTCGTGGCCAGGAAATCGGAATTCCCGGACGTTCCCCAGGCCGACCGGCTTTCCACCGTGCTGAGGATTTACGGCGTGTACCAGGAACAGAGCACCGGACAAACCGTCGACTGGAAGATCCACCGCACTCCGCTCGGACTGTGTCTGTTCGTGGTGATCGGATTGATGGCCGGCATGTTCGGACTGGGCGCCGGTTGGGCCAACGTGCCCGCGCTGAATCTCGTCATGGGCGCCCCGCTGAAGATCAGCGTGGCCACCAGCAAGTTCCTGCTTTCGATCACCGATACTTCCGCGGCATGGATCTACGTGAACAAAGGCTGCGTGATTCCCCTGATGGTCGTGCCGTCGCTGGTCGGCATTATGCTCGGCTCGCTCGTCGGCGTTCGCATTCTGAAGATTGCCAAGCCGGCGTTCATTCGTTGGATGGTCATCGGCATCCTGGCGTTCGCCGGCGCCAAGGCCCTTCAGAAAGGCATCTGGCAGCCGTCACCCCGCCCGGGCCATGCGGTGGAAGCAGGGGAAATGCACGTCGAGCCCGAGACTGCTGAACAATCAACTGAGCGATCTGCTGAATAATCAACCGGGAGAATGGCCAAAATGGCAGAGCAACCGCATGCCTCGTTGGAGCCGACCCCTGAGCAGCTTCGATATGCCGGCGTTCTGGAAAAGGGCATGTACGTGGGCCTGGCGTGCCTGCTCCTTACTTTCGCCCTTTACGTCTTCGGGATCATGGGGCCCTATATTCCGCACGAGGAGCTCCCCCGGCTCTGGTCGAAAGACGTCAATACGTATCTTGCCGACGCGAACATCGAGGCAGGTTGGGGCTGGACGAAGATGCTCGGGTACGGCGACTTCGTCAATTTCATCGGGATCGCCATCCTGGCGGGCGTGACCATTCTCTGCTATTGCGCCATCATCCCCCTGTTATTCAAGCGAAAGGACACGATCTACACGATTCTGGCGATATTGGAGGTCATCGTTCTCGCCGCCGCTGCCAGCGGCATCATTGCGGTGGGACACTGATCATGCTGCGGTACCTTCCCGTGGGGCTTGATGTCCGGGGCAAGAGTTGCCTCGTCGTCGGCGGCGGAAGCGTGGGGACTCGCAAGGCCCTGACGCTTACCCGGGCCGGGGCCGTCGTGACCGTCATCTCACCCACGGTCACCGGGGAACTGGCCCGCGAAATCGAGGCCGGCCGCGTACGCTGGGTGAAGGATTCCTTTCGAGAAGAGCAGCTTGGCGGCGCTCTGCTCGTGGTTGCCGCCACAGACGACGAAGCCCTGAACGCGACCGTTGGTCGGCTTGCCGCCCGATCGGGCGCGCTCTCTTGCGACGCCTCGTCGGCCGAGCGCTCTCAGGTGATCTTCGGGGCCTTGCTCCAGCGCGACGACGTTACCGTCGCCGTGTTCACCGGCGGCCGCGATCCGGCGGAGGCCAGGCGGACACGTGACCAGATTGCGAGTCTGCTCGCCGAAGGACGCCAATCGAAACCGCAGCCCTGATCTTCCCGACTCGACGAGCCGGCATCTGCCCATTGACTTTTCGGCTCGGGTCACTAAAGTTCAAGGGCCTTCCGGGGCCGCCAGTCGCAGGGCGCCTCAGTCTCAGAGACCGCGGACAACCGGCAAACCCCCCGTCCATCGCGTACCCGGCAGCGATTATGAAGTGCCCTGCGACACGTTGATCTCCGCCGTCGGCCAAACGCGCACGCTCGAAATTCTGCCCGACGGCGTCGCGCTCATCGAGGGAAACCGCACCACGCATGAGAAGCTTTTCGTGAGCGGCGATTTCCATACCGGGCCGCTCGACGTGATCCACGCCGTAGTCGACGGCAAGACCTCGCCGCGCGCCTGCATCCATCAGCTCACGCGGCTGTTCACCGACGAGGACGGGGCGCCGACCGGGCACATCAAGTCAGCCACCGCGCCCGAGGCCACTTACATCTGGATCGAAAGCGACCAGTGCATCCGCTGCGGCAACTGCCACCGCGCCTGCCCGACCTACGCCATCCCGATCCGCAAGGCCGACGTCGTCTATGGCCCGATCAAGGGGCTGCAAGACAACAAGTAGCGCCGGCGTATCTGCCTTGGGAATGCGTCAAGAACGCGATGCCGGTCAGACACGCGAGCGGAACCGAACCGCCGCCCGAACCAGCGACGGAGCCCAGCTCTCGGTGCCCAGCGCGTGCACGTGTGTGTAGGAAGCCAGCACGTTGCCGGAGCACAAGCCGTCGTGTTGGCCGTCAAAACCATACCCGCGACGCACCCTGAACGCGAAGCGGAGATCCTTCGCCCGAGACGGCTCGATCGACGTGTAGTGGAACTCGTGCCCCCGCAGAGATTCCCCGACGGAGTAGAACGGGTTGTCCTGGACCGTTTCGAGCACCGCGTAACCGTGGCCCTGCGGCTTTTCTCGGAAGACGAAGACCACGGGCAGCACGCCTGCCATGGCGTACTCCTTCTCGTCGAACACCAGCTTCTCACCCAGGAATACGGCCCCACCGCACTCGGCGTAAACGGGCAAGCCCTGGTCGATCCTCCGGCGCAACGAGTCGAGGAACGGCTTGTTCTCCGCCAAGGCGGGGGCCAGCACCTCGGGAAAACCGCCTCCGATGTACAGGGCGTCCACCTCGGGCAATTCCACGTCGCCGAGCGGTGAAACCTCAATCAGGCTCGCGCCTTCTCGGGCAAGGGCTTCGAGGTTCTCGGGATAGTAAAACTGAAACGCCGCATCCCGGCAAACGCCGATGCGAGCCACCTGAGGGGAAAGAGGGGAAAAGGGGTCGGGAACCTCTTGTGCGCGGCACCCTTCGGGCCTTTCCGGAAAAACGTTTCTGACCCCTTTTCCCTCCAGCGCCGGGGCCTCCCGGGCCACGTTCCAAAGGGCCTTTAGGTCCAGGTATTGTTCCGCCACGGCGGCAACCTGTTGGATCGACCGGGCCTGCTCCTCGTGCTCTTCCGGCGGGACGAGGCCCAGGTGTCGTTCAGGAAAAAGCTCCTCGGGAATCCGGGCAACGGCGCCCAGCACCGGCACGCCGCAGGCCCGTTCGACGGCTTCTCGGAGCACCGACTCGTGCCGAGGCCCCGCCGTCTGGTTCAAGATGACTCCTCGAATGGCCACCTGCGGATCGAGCCGCTGGCAGCCCATGACAAACGCGGCGACGGTACGCGACGTCTTCGTGCAATCGACGACGAGGACAACCGGCACTTCGAGCAGCTTGGCCAGCTCGGCCGTGCTGTAGGTGCCCTGGGCGTCCATGCCGTCATACAAGCCGCGGTTCCCCTCGATGACGGCCACGTCGGCCTCTTCGGCCGCAGTGACGAAGGACCGCACAATGGCGTGCGGCGACATGAGAAACAGGTCGAGGTTGCGGCACGGCTTGTTGGCAGTCTTCGACAGCCAGGCCGCGTCGATATAGTCGGGCCCCTTCTTGAAGGGCGCCACGCTCAACCCCTGCTTCCGCCAGGCTGCGACGAGTCCCAGGGAAGTGAGCGTCTTGCCGCTGCCCCCTCGCATGCCGGCGATGAGAATGCGGGCGATGCTCATGGGGTCACAGCATATCGATGAAGCCGCAAGGACATTCTTCCGCGCACTTCTTGCAGCCCGTGCAGTTGGGCATCTTGAAGGAGTAGAGCACGCCCTTTTCCATGGGCTTGTCGACGGCCTGATCCTGGCAGTACAACCAGCACTTCTCGCAGTCGAAGCAGAAGCCGCAGCTCATGCAGCGCTTGCTTTCCGCGATGGCCTGCGCTTGCGACAGGGGCAGGTTGACCTCCGTCTCCATCCCGGCCAGACGTTGCTCGACCGGGAGCGTAACGGCCTCGCCCCGCTCCACTTTCTCGTAGTGGTCCAGGCGCAAGCGGTCCGGCTTGACGATGGGCATCTCCCCGCCCCGTCCGGGCTCGGCGCCGCGGAGGTCGCGGTCGATGGTCTCGGCCGCGCGCCTGCCTTGTCCGACGGCCGTGGTGACCAGAGCGAGGCTTACGGCGTCGCCGCCCGCATAGACGCCTTCCACCTTGGTCGATTTCCCGCTGTCGTCCACCTTGATCCACTCCCGGTCCTCGATGAGGGATTGGTAGCCGGTGAAGTCGGGCGCCTGGCTGATGGCGGGAATCACGGCGGTGGCGGCGATCTCGAACTCGGAACCCTCAATGGGCACGGGCCTTCTTCTGCCGGAGTCGTCCGGCTCGCCGAGTTCCATGCGGATGCACTTCATGCCCGTGATCCGGCTGCCTTCCTTGTTGAAGCCGACGGGGGCGGCCAGGTATTCGAGCTTGACGCCCTCGGCCTGCGCATCTTCGATTTCCTCGTCGATCGCCGGCATTTCCTTGACCGTTCGGCGGTAGAGGATCGTGACGTCGGCGCCCAGGCGCCGGCAGATTCGTGCCGCGTCGACGGCCGTGTCGCCTCCACCGACCACGATCACGTGATCGCCGACGGCGATCGTCTCCCCGTGATGGATACGGTTGAGGAACTCCACGCCGGAGAAGACGTTTTCGGCCTCCTCCCCGTCCACGCGCAGCTTCAGGCCCCGGTGCGCGCCGATCGACACGAACACGGCCTGGTATTGGCCGCGGAGATCATCGAGGGAGAGGTCTTGTCCGACGGGCGTATCGCATTTCAGCTCCACGCCGAGATCGAGGATTTTTTGGATCTCGCCGTCGAGCACGTCGGCTGGAAGGCGGTACCGGGGGATCCCCCATCGCAGCATGCCGCCGGGCTTGTCGGCCGCCTCGAAGACGGTAACGGCATACCCTCGTCTGGCGAGCTGATACGCACAGGAGAGTCCGCCGGGGCCGGCGCCCACGACGGCGATCTTCTCCGATCGTTTCTCGTCCGAGAGGATTTTGGGCTTCAGTCCCTTTTCCAGCCCGAAATCGCCGATGGCCCGCTCGATCTTGTTCACGTTGACCGCGCCGTCGAGATCTTTTCGGTTGCAGTTATCTTCGCACGGATGCGGACAGACACGGCCGCAGACTGCGGGAAAAGGGCTGGTATCCGTATAGATTTCCCAAGCCTCCTGGAAGGCCTGCTCCGTGGGCTTTTTCAGCCGCTCGGCCTGGGCAATCGTGGTCAAGAATTCTCGAACCCGGTTGCCGCTCGGGCAGGCATTGCGGCACGGGGGCATTTTTTCCGCGAACTTGGGCCGTAGCGGCGATTGCTCCCTCGATCGGGACCCGCCGGAAAACGCCCCACCACCCAGACCCTTCTTTTTCTTCTTCTTCTTTGGAGCCATAACTCACCTCGACCCACGCCCGAACGGCGAAGGATGCGCGGGCGACGCGCCCATGTCCTTTCCCGCTATTCAACAGAACTACCGGCCCGGATTGTCTCCCCGCTCCCAAGCTCTCGCTTGGGAACCGAACGCATAGAGCGCGGATCGCCACGAGGCGCCTCTGCGTGGGTCTCGGTCGTTCCTCGACCCACGTGCTCCATTCAGTTCCAGGCTTGTGCCGCTTCGGCTAACCGTCCGTGCCTTCCGCGGCGTCTTCCTTGGGAGGGATTTCGATGAAGCTGCCGCCGAAATAGGTGTAAATGCACCTTCCGGAGTCCATCAGGGTGCGGATGGCGGCCTTGCACAGCTTCTTATCGCATTCGGCCTCGCCGAATTTCTGGATCATCGCTTTGGTCAAATCGCCGGCTTTGAACTTCTTCCTGCCCTGGTACTCTTTGACCATTTCGTACATCGCTTCCGCGACTTCTTCCGGTGCGGCGGCCATAGTGCGCCTCCTCTTTACGCGTGTCTGAGTTGCGCGGACCGCTTGTAAGTCAGGCCCGCATGCTTGAAGTCGTCTATGTGCTCTTTGCTGAACTCGATGCCCGTCAGCTTGAAGAAGCGAGGCCACCCGATCCGGGCGATGAACTCGCCCATGCGCTCGTACTTGCGAGCGTCCTTGGCCCAGACCTCCACGATCGTGCGGACCGCCTCAACCACCTCCGGCCACCGGGGCGGATTGTTGGGCAAGTAGGGGATCGCCAGCTTCGAGAACATCGGCTCCACCCGGGCATTGGAAACCTTCCCGCCCACCCAGATGGAAACACCGTCGTTCAGCGGATCGGCGATCGGCAGGGAGGGGCAGACCGAGAAGCAGTTCGCACAGAACATGCAGCGGCCCTCGTCGATCTCCACCGAGGGCTTGCCGTCGACGGTGGCGGGGCGAATCGCAGCCGTGGGGCAGGAGGCCACCACGTTGGGGATCTCGCAGACCTTGTTCAGGCTACTGCTATCGACCTGCGGCGGCCGGCGATGGATTCCCAGGATGGCAATGTCCGAGCAGTGCACCGCCCCGCACATGTTCAAGCAGCAAGCCAAGGCGACGCGCAGCTTGCCGGGCAGCTTCATTTCCGTGAAGTACTCGTGCAGGTCGTCCATCACACATTTGACGATGCCGGAGGCGTCGGTGGCCGCCGAGTGGCAGTGCACCCAGCCCTGCGTGTGCACGATATTCGAGATCGAGTTTCCGATCCCGCCTACCGGGTAGCCGATCCCCTTCAGATCGGCGATCAGCGGGTTGATGTTCGACTCGTCGGTGAGCAGGAACTCGACGTTGTTGCGGCTGGTGAATCGCAGGTGGCCGCCGCAGTACTTGTCGGCGAAGTCCGCGAAGGTGCGCAACGTCTTGATGCTCAGCAGCCTGGGTGAAGCGGCACGCACCGTGAAGAGCTTATCGCCCGATTCGCCGACGTGCACCATCACGCCGGGCTTGAGCACCTCGTGGTACTTCCACTTCCCGTAGTTGCTCTTGATAATGGGCGGTAAGAACCGTTCATAGTTCGGAGGCCCGATATCCGTCCTTCTTTCTGTTGCCATCGACTATCTCCCAAAAAAGCAGGTGATTCTCAAAAGGGGTTTGCCGGATCGACCGGTCCGCTTGCCTTACTCGTCGTCTTCCTCCTCCTCTTCGTCTTCGTCCTCGTACTCTTCGTAGAAGACGTAAGGGTTCTCTCTGGGATGCGCGATCATTTCCGGCAGCGGCTCCACCTCGATGGCTTCCAGGAAGTTCCCCAGGCCCACGCGCTGCATGAACTCTCCCACGCGCTCCCGGGCCTTGCCGTGCTCGCCCCAGACCTCCCAGATCCGCTCGAGGAGATCCTTGATTTCCTCGTAAGGAGGCTCGATCTTGATGAAGGGGACCAAGACGGAAGAAAGCAGGGCCCCCTCGACGATCGGCGCCTTGGAGCCGATCAGGATGGTAGCGCCGCGATCCGTGCCGGGGCGGAGGGCCTTTGGCATGGCGTTGATGCAGTGCATGCACTTCACGCAGTTCGCGTTGTCGATCTGGAGTTCGTCGTCCTCCCAGGTGATGCACCTGGTCGGGCAGTTGGCGTAGATGTCTTTGTGGATGTTCAAGCCGCCGTCGACGTAGGCCTTGACCTCGGCCTGGTCGATCCGGATGTCGTCCCGCCAGGTGCCGATGATCGACATGTCGGACCGGGCTATCGACGCGACGCAGTCGTTGGGACAACCGGCGCTCTTGATCTTGAACTTGTAGGGGAAGGCCGGGCGATGCAACTCGTCCTGGAAGTGCATCGTCAGCTCTTGGGTCAGGTGAAGCGTGTCGTAGCAGGCCCATTCGCAGCGGGCCGGCCCGACGCAGCAACTGGGAGTGCGCAGGTCCGAGCCGGACCCGCCCAGGTCGAAGTCGGCCTGCGAAAGCTCGGCGAAGGTGGGTTCCAGCTCAGCGGTCTTCGTGCCCAAAAACACGATGTCGCCGGTCGACCCGTGCATGTTGGTCAGGCCGGAGCCGTGCCGTTCCCAGATGTCGCACAGGGTTCGCAGGGACTCGGAGGTGTAAAACCAGCCCATGGGTTGGTTGACGCGGAACGTGTGGAAGTGGGCCACGTTGGGGAACTCTTCCGCGAGGAACGAGTATCGCCCGATCACGCCGCCCCCATAGCCCATCACGCCGACGATGCCGCCGTGCTTCCAATAGCCTCGCTTTTCCCTGTAGGATTTCTCGAGTTGTCCCAGCAGGTCTTGACACATCTTGTTGTCGACCGCCATGGACTTGATTTCCGTGACGAAGCTGGGCCAAGGCCCTTTTTCGAGTTCGTCCAATAACGGGGTTCCGTTGTTACCTGAATCTGCCATGTTCCCTCCTTCCGGGGTGGAATGAAGCCGTTTCTGTGTTTCTGCCGGCTTCTGCCTTACGGACTATTCTTGTATTGTGCCCCGAAACTCACCGCTCACCAGTTTCTCTACTCAGTCTCTTCTCTTAGACGAGTTGCTCAAACCTCGCTTCCTACCAAATCGCCGCGGGTCTGTCAACCGTCCGGCGCGTTCATGTGTCGTTCCCTCCCCACGGGGCCCTTTGCTTCACGTCACCTCCAGCCGCTCTCTGACGCTCAGCACGATCTTGTACAGGACGGTCAGAACCAGAAAGCCGATGGCGTAAACGCCGATGGTGATCGCGATCTCGGGGAGCGTGGGCGCGTACTCGGTTACCTTTCCCAGCGGGGAGGGAATAAACCCGACGACCACCATGGCCATGCCCTTCTCGATCCAAATGGCGGCGATCACGCCAACACAGAGCATCGCCAGGTAGTTCTCCTGCCTCCGAAGCCCGGGGATCAGCAGCAGCACCACGCAGCAGACGGTCAGCAGTGCGGAAGCCCACATCCAGGGGACCAGGGCGCCGTGCCCGTCGAGACCCACGAAGAGGTATTCGATCGCGTGCAGGTGGTGCGGCATGTCGCTGTAGATCGCGGTGAACAGCTCCACGAGCACGAAGAAGAGGCTGATCGCCATGGCGTAGGTGACGATAGTGGCCAGCTTTTGGATGGCCTCCTTGCCGGCGTCAAACCTGGTCGTGCTTCGCAGGATCAGGGCCAGCAGGATCAACAGGGCAGGCCCGGAGGCAAAAGCCGAGGCCAAAAAGCGGGGGGCCAGGATGGCCGTCATCCAGTAGGGCCTGGCCTCCAGCCCCGAGTAGAGGAAGGCCGTAACCGTGTGGATGCTCACCGCCCAGGGGATCGAGAGGTAGATCAACGGCTTGACCCACTTCGGCGGCGGGGCCTCTTTGCGCTCGGCGTCGAGCGTCACCGCGCCGATCACGAAGTTGATCAGGAGATAGCCCCCCACCGAGAGCATGTCCCAGAACATCACCGAGTTGAGCGTCGGGTAGAGGAGCACGTTGATGCCCCGCATGGGCTGGCCCAGGTCGACGAAGATGAACAGCGCGCACATGAGCACCGCCGAGACGGCCAGGCACTCGCCCAGAATGACCATCTTGCCGAATGCCTTGTAGTCGTGCAGATAGTAAGGCAAGACGACCATCACCGCCGAAGCGGCCACGCCGACCAGGAA
>JBDRTC010000671.1:0-6592 GCA_043824335.1 Planctomycetota bacterium
GGCGATCCGGGAAATCAAAAGTGAGCCCCGGTGATGTGCGAACCTGCGGACCTCCCGATGGCGAGGTGCCCAGCGGACTCAAGGTGAATCCTCCCGAGTGGCCCGTGGAATTGCCGTGTCTGGGTCGCCGCGAGTCACCCTCGACCAGGCCAATCTGCCCCGTTCCGGTGCTCGGGTACGCTGGCGGGTACTGTTGGGGCGGGGGCCAATACTGTTGATTGGGCGGAGGGTAGTAAGGCGGATACTGCTGCTGGGGAGGCGGATAATACGGCGGATACTGCTGCTGGGGAGGCGGAGGCAACCGCGGGGGGTAGCCGGGCGGCCTACGCTTGCCGTACCGCTTGCCGTACTTCGGCGGAACCGAGTCCGGGGGCGGCCAGTTCGGAGGAAAGCCAATGGGAGGAGTTACGCCGGGCTCCTGCGGATGCCCGCCCGGAACGTCCCCGCCGCCCGGCGTCACGCCCGGAGTCACGGCTACCCCTGGAATCGCATTCGGGTCATCCGGACGGACCGGCCCCCCCTGCCGGATGCCGTCCCGCGAGCCGTAGCCCAACGGCCCTTCGGGGCCGGGGCCCCAATCTTCCGCGTACGACCCGGCGGTCAGGCCCACGACCGCGGCGGCCAACAGGCTGAACAAGGCGGCGTTTCGCATGGCACGCTTCCTCCGATTTGAGTGCAACGGCTGGGCGCCGTGACAGGGGCTTGGGAAAAGCTCCGGTGATTGCGGCCTTCCCACTCTCTCCTTATGGCCGTTGGCCGGCCGGGGCCGCCATCGGCAACAAGGATCCTTCAGCTTATGGCCTGGAACGCATTTCGTCCTGTATTACCAAAAGGGACGCCGGGACGCGGCCCGTTGCGTCTCGGCGTTTGCGAGCATCGGTTCTTCATCGAGCTGGACGCGTTAATACGGTCCCTCCACGGGTGGCGCGTCCGGCGGAGGTGTTTCCGTGGGGACGTCGGGCGCCGGTGTTTCGGATGTCCCATCCGGCGAATACCCCGGAATCGGCTCGCTGGGCATCTCGTAGGGCGGCGGCTCGTAGGGCCACGCTTGCTCACCGTCCCCCTGAGGCGTCTGCGGCGGCCACGTCGGCCTTGCGGGGGGCGAGGGGTACCGGGGCGGGTACTGCTGCTGGTACTGCGGCGGCGGATAATGCGGCGGATAGCCGGGCGGATACTGCTGCTGGGGCGGGTAGCCCGGCGGATATTGCTGCTGCGGTGGATATTGCTGCTGCGGTGGATACCGCGGCGGCTTGCGCTTCCCGTACTGTTTGCCCCACGGCGGTCTCTGCTTCGGGGGAATCATCGTCTGGGGCGGAACCATCTCGCCCGGCGGGTTGTCCGACGTGCTCGGCGGGAGAAAGCCCGCGTCCGGTGGAAGCGTACCCATGTTGGGGTTGCGCGAATTGTCGGTCAAACCACCGAAGTCCGCGGGCGTATTCCCCGACGGCGGAGGCACCGGCGGCTGTCCCGGCGGATACCACGGCAGGGGATAAAGCGGCGGGTACTGCTGTTGGGGCGGATACTGCTGCTGCGGCGGATACCGCGGCGGCTTGTTTTTCCCCCAAGGCGGCTGCGGCGGGGGATAAAGCGGCGGGTACTGCTGCTGCTGCTGCGGATACTGCTGTTGCGGCGGGTACGCCGGCGGCTTGTTTTTCCCCCAAGGAGGCTGCGGCGGGGGATAGAGCGGCGGGTACTGCTGCTGCGGCGGATACGCGGGAGGCCTGTACTTTCCCCACGGCGGCTTCTGCGGTGGCTTGGTCTTGGGCGGGAACTGCTGGGGCGGAAACTCCGTTTGAGGCGGGAACTGCTCGGGCGGAAACTCCGTTTGAGGAGGAACCTGCTGCGGGGGTGGGGTCTCGACGGGCGGCGTCTGCGGTGCGAGCGTATCCGGCTCCTGTCCCCCCGGTCCCGTCTCTAGCATTCCGGAACCCTCCGGAAGGTCCGCGGCGTTGGGATTGCGACCGGGGTAGTTCAAGAGGCCAATCCCGCTGCCACCCTCGCCAGATCCTCCCTCGGATCCTCCGCCCGGATAGTCCGGCTGCGGGTACCACGGATACTGAGGTGGCTGTGGATACCTTGGGTACTGTTGTTGGTGAGGCGGCGGATATCGTGGTGGGTACTGATGCTGAGGGGGAGGCGGATAATTGGGCGGCTTCCGTGTTCCCCAGTTCTTCCCCCACGTCGGCGGAGGCTGCGGCGGGCGCGTCTGGATCGGCGGCGGCTCGAAAATGCCCGTGCTTGGCGGAAGTGTGCCCATGTTCGGGTTTCGCGCCGGGTAGTTCAAGAGGCCCATTCCCCCGTCTTCTTCGTTGGGATACCCAGGTTCTTCGTTGGGATACCCGGGCTGGCGAGGGGGCAGGTTCCACGGATACCACGGTTGACCTGGGTACCATGGGTAGTTTTGCTGATAGCCCGGCGGCGGGTAGTGGGGCGGTCTGCGCTTGCCATACTTCCCCCTGCCCGGTGGCTGTGGCGGCGGATAAGCCGTCTGAGGCGGTACACCCGTCTGAGGCGGTACACCCGTCTGCGGTGGTGCGTATTGGGTCAGCGCACTTACGGGCGCTTGGGACGACCCGTCACCCGCCTCGGGCACGATCGCCCAGGCCGCGACGGGCACCGAAAGGCCCGTGACCAACAGGGCACCCGCCAATAGGCTGGGTATGCGAGCTTTCTTCATCGAAATTCTCCTTCATTTGGAGTCGAGCGGGACGGCTACCGTAATGTACGCCACCGGAGCATGCTGCGAGGCGTCTCAACCACTTAATTGCCCTTCGCCGGCCAAACCCGACATGCCCGACAAGAATTCTTTGGCAACGGGCCGATCCCGGTTCGGAGGCCCGGTCGATCGCGTCCCCTTTGCCACCATCATAGGTCCGGACCTGGCCGGGTGAACCCCCCCAAAAGAGATGTTTCCGGGGGATTCGCACGAATGGAGCGATGCTGCCGGTTCCACGGCCGGCCACCCAACCGACCGAGAGCAGCACGGCCGAAGGGTCGGATCGCGTTGGAGACGGCCGGGCTGATTTGCCGTCGCCCCAAAACCCGGAATAGAATTCGGCGGGGACCTTTGGGCAATGACCATAGTTATTATGGGCGTGTTCTAAACACGAATACATCGTGGTGCTTCCATGACCGGACGAAAGCTCTCGGAAATTCACCTCGGCTCAGTCGCGCTTGCCTGCCTGATCGGCCTGCTCGCGTTTTTCGCGCCCTCGCGCGGAGCAGCCGCGGAGCCGGCCGGGCCGCCGCGTCTGGCCCTGCTGGTCGGAGTGGAACGCTACGAGAAGCTCGGCCAAAAACGGCAGCTCAACGGTTGCTCCAACGACGTGCGGCTGATGAAGTCGCTCCTAATCGACCGTTTCGAGTTTGAGGAAGACGACGTCGTCACGTTGCTCAACGACGAGGCGACCGGTGCTTCGATCCGTAACGAGCTGCGGGGCCTGGTCCGAAGGGCAAACGCTTTGCCGGGGAACGGTCCGCCTGCCCAGGTCGTGTTCTATTTCAGCGGACACGGCTCGCAGGTGCGCGACCAGGAAGAGGGCCACCCCGATTGCGACGAAGAGGACGGCCTGGATGAGACGCTGGTCCCCTACGATGCCGAAGAGGAGGGGGGCGATCAGGACATCCGCGACGACGAGCTTTACGCGTTCGTCGACTCAGTGGCAACCGGCGGCGCGGCGCGGCTCTTCGTCGTTCTCGATTGCTGCCATTCAGGAACCGGAGTGCGGGGAATCACCAAGATTCGCCGGCTCGATCGCCGGGTAACGCCTGCGGCGCGGAAGGCGGGAGAGGACCGAAAGATCGCGCCGAAGCGGCTGCCGGCCGAAGCCGTTCTCCTTTCCGCGTGCCGCGCTTCCGAAGTGGAGCCGGAGTATCAGGAGGACGGCGAAAGCTACGGGCTCTTGACCCGGTTCTTGGCGCAAGTACTACAGGAAAGCACGGAGGTCTCCACGCTCTCGTACCGCGCAGTGCGGGAAAGGATCATCGACCGTTACCTGCGCGACGCCGTGGTGCCCGCTCCCAGTCCGCAGTTGGAGGGCACTTCGGAATCGCTCCGCAGCGTCGTCCTCGGGGCGGGAGGCCGGTCGGATCGAAAGCCGTACTGGAGAGTGGAGCCTCTGGGTGCGGATCGGCGCTCTGTGCGCCTGGCAGGGGGCGCCTTTCACGGGCTCTCGGTCGGATCGCTCTACGAGCTGTACGAACGGCCCGACCAGATCGTATGGCGTCCGGATCGCACGAGCCGCGACCAAGAAGAAACGTCGCTGGCGTGGCTCGAGGTTGAGCGGGTCGAAGGCGTCACGGCCACGGCCCGGGCGTTCGAGTGGCGAGATTCACGAAAAGGCGAAAAGGTCGAGATCGGTCTGCCACGCACGTTCACGCGTGGATTCGCCGTGGAGCGATTTCACCAGCACGCCGACTGCACCGCGCGGATTCGCGTGGTTCGAGCGATCGACCGAGAGGCCGACGGTCCTCCGCTGGGCCCCAGCGACCCGGCCGTACCGGCCGCCGTTCGCAAGGCACTCGGTTCGATCAAGGCAGAGGGCGAATCGGACTGGCTCGTCTGGGTTGAAGGGGATGCTCCTTGCGATCTCTTGCTGCGAGTGGACGGGCACTACGCCGCCCTGTTTCCGGCGGGGGGGATGGCGATGACTTCGGAGCCACGGTTCGCCGTGCGCGGCCGAGCCGCGCCGGCCTCGCTTCGCGGCGGCTGGGGGCCCATCGATCTGGCCGATTCTGAAGCGGCAACTCGGCAACTCCAAGACTACCTGCGGCGGATCGTCCGCGCGAGGAACTTGATCCGCCTTGCGGCCGGCCGGGCCACAGGTGATCTTGAGCAAGACGCCGCTCAGATTGAAGTCGACCTGCTGGCGGTAAAGCTCAACAGCGATATGGAGATCGACCAGGCGCGGCCCTGGCCGACCGATACCGAGCGGTCTTTGGTGTTGCGCCAGGACGACCTGTTCGCGCTGCGAGTAAGGCATCGCAAGAGCGCCGAAAAACCGATGTACGTGACGGTGCTGGCGGTCGATCCGGACATGGAAATTCAGGTGCTTCCACTTCAAGGGGAAGGGATTGGGTCGGACGACGACCAGAAGCTGGAACCGGGGGAGACGCGGATCAGCAGCCCTTACCAGTGTACCGAACCCTACGGTCCGCATTTTGCGATTGTCCTGGCAACCGACCAGCCCAACGACTTCGACATGCTGGCCCAACCGGCGCTTGCGCGGACGCGCTCGGCAGGCGGCGGTTCTCCGTTGGAGGCGTTGCTCATCGAGCAGACCTACTTCCGAACCCGAGGGAGCCGGCGCCCTCGCCCGCGGAAGTCCGCCGACCCCACCTGGTCGGCCGCCATCCTCCGCTGGGACGCCGTGCCGTAGCGGTCCTCCAGATTCAACTTCGCTAACTCGGACCGAGAAGGCTCATCCGTGAAACCAGCCGGATCGCGGATCATCTGATCCCGGACCCGACGAACCGCATCCACCCCAGCGGGGTCTTGGCGCCACTTTCCCGAGCGACCCGAAGTACGTGAAGGTCACGTCAATCATCTCGACGAGACGCTCGGCTTCCATCGGTCGGCCCTTCTTCCGCCTAACGTTCCGCATCACCGCGTTGCCGCCCGGTAACGCTTCCACTTGATTCCCACCGGATCAGCGACTCCGGTGCATGCGCTGGTTACTCGGTCGCCACGGTTTGGACACCTTCATCCTCAAAGATGAAGTTCTTCACACGCTCAGTGAAATTCCAGACCTCTATGCCTGGCGGGTCCAGATTCCACTGGGCAAAATCGGATCGTATTGCGCTGACAAACAATCTTGATTCAACCGGGAGTTCCGGTGGGCCACAGCTTGCCTCGCGAGCGGCGAGCAAGTCCATGAGGCCCTCGGCATCGTGTTCGTTGAACCATCCTGCCTTGAGGAGGTTACTGTGAAACAATCGGGACCGTGCGAGAATCTGGTGAAGACCGGCCATGGCTGTCACGGTGTGAGTGTAAGTGGCGGCGGCGTAGTTGCCGATGCGATCGTGTTTGACCTGATTGTATGCGTTCCACCATGCGGGTGCGGCATTCTGCCACCCGCGAAACGGGCGCAGTAGCTGAATTGGAGACACCAATAGGATGGTCGTAGCGTTCTCAAGTTGTAGATAAGCCTCGTGCTCTGCTGCGAACGTTCTTATGTTCTGGTGGCCCTTGTTCGACATCTGATGCCGGAAGGCTGAGTCAATCAGGCTGCACGCGTCCATTAGAATGGGGATGAACTTCGGTGAGACAACGGAACTGTTTTGCTCGATGAACGGGACGTATTCCAGGCACGACCGGAGTTGCTCCTCCAGGGCAGCAAAGTTTGACACGACGAAATGGAGCGGATCTTCTGGAAGCGTCATGCGATTTCTCGCGGTTGCTACACGCGGTATGGTCCCAGACCGAGTAACTTGCTTGTTAGACAGTCTGTATAACCCCTTTTCCGAGCATCGCGTTTCCATTTTCTCCGAATTTCCCCCGTGTCCCAGCATCATTGCACGAGTGCGTAAGCCCAAATATGGTCAGAGGTTATGGCAATCGGTCTGGGAAGCACTAACCTGGCTCCTAATCTGG
>JBDRTC010000672.1:0-2597 GCA_043824335.1 Planctomycetota bacterium
TGGAATGCTTGTAAGTCCCGGAGGGAGAAGGATGAAGATCTCACACCACGATTCGCCGCCGAGATGGGCCGCCGAGCGCAAGTACGCGAAATCCCGCCCGACCGCGATCCGAACCGAGGCACCCCGCGGGATCGGCACCCGCCGGCTTGACGCGGTCGAGTGAGTCCACCTAAGCTGGCTGCATGTGGCCATCGATCGTGGGTGCCCTGGCGGTGCTGATCTCCGGGGGGGAGCCCATCCCCGCGCCCGAATGCGTGCAGGAATTCGCCGCCCGGGAGGTGGCCTACGGGAAGTGTTTGCGGGTGGTGGCCGACGACGCCGAGTACAACCGCTGCCTGGCGGCGCTCGGGCGGCGTTCAAAGGAGCGCCCGAAGGTCGGCGTCTGCTACCGGGAGCTGCCGTCGGTGTGCGTGCGGTTGTTGGAGGATCTCCACCGGCGGACGGTTCACTGCTACAAGGCGCCCGGTGCCGACCCGGAGGGGGCGGCGGACGACGGGGACAACGCGGACAAGCAGGAGCGCGTGGCGCTCTCGCGGGCGGCGATGACCTGCCGGCGTCTGCTGGAGGATGCACCGAAAGGAGACCGCGCCGTGCACGCGTGCCGGCGCTACGCCGAGAAGGAGAAGCGGCGCGGGAAGGAGCTCCTGTCCGCGCTCGTGCCTCAGCCGGGCATGGGCTCGTCCGCCGACGGGGATCCCCGACAGGCCGTGGTCCGGTGCGCCCCATTCTCCGAGCCCCTGCGAGTCGTCGACAAGAGCCTGGTGAGGCTCTGCGAAGTGAAGGGTGAATCCGCGCCCGACGGCCTTGGACCAGACGACGATTCGGACCAAGACCCGGCCGTGGCCTCGGCCGAACGCGGATTGGAGTGGTTGGGCACAGCCCTCAAGATCATCGGCGTCATCGCGCTGCTGGTGCTCGGGATCGTATTGTGGAGGCGCTACGGCAGGATGGAGCGGGCCATGGCGGAACCGCTTCGCGAAGCAGCGGGCGGCGAGCCGGAGTCGAACCCGACGGACAATAAACGGAAAACCAAGAGGGGTGGTCCTGGCTGAGGCTGAGCGAATCGGCTCAGCGAGGAGTGGGTAGATCGGCAGGATTGATGTCGTGGGAACCGGCGGTGACGACCCGGAAGCTGGCGCCAAAGGGGCCCCACTTGCCGGATGTGATGCCGCGCTGAAGGCTGCCCGCGTAGCTCGGGCGCCCGGTCTCCATGACGATCACCACGCGTCCGCCCGTTTGGAAGGTGATCACCCCGGCGTGAACGCCGGCGGTACACACCGACGAGTCGGCCGTGTAGGGATTGGTTCCCCAGAGGTTGCCCTTGCGCCCCTGAGGCGGACAGACATAGACGAACCGTTTGCCAGGCTTGCCGCGATGAACGTTCGGGCTGGTGGACCAGGTGGTTTCACCTGGCCGGTGTCGCCGGATTCGGTCGCCCGGGGGCACCGCCGGCGGCTTGGCCTGTGGCTTGGCCGGTGGCGTGCCCGATGGCGTGCCCGATGGCGTGGCCGATGGCGTGGATCGCGCTGGCGCGTCCCTCTTGGCGGCCGGAAAGTCGAAGCTGACGCGGAAGGAGCCCCAGGAGCCCGACTCGATGTCGTTGCGCTTGGTGCCCCGATAGGCAGTGCGTCCGGGCAGGATCTCGAACGTGATCTGGCCGCCTTTTTCGTGGGTGATCAGCCCGGCATGCACGGCGGCGTTGCAGATCGAGGAGTCCGCGGTGTAGGGACCGCTGCCCCAGATAGGCGAATAGTAGCCGTTCGGCGTGCAGCGCACGGTGACGGCACCGGTCTTGTTCCGGTATCTCCAGGCCGAGTTTCGCCAGACATCGGCTTTTGCCTGGCGCTCGGCAGAGCGGAATATGAAGTACAGCATCACGCCCATGCCGCCAACGATCACGGCGCCGGTGATCACGGCGGCGAGCACCATGGAGCCGCGACCCCCGCCGGCACCGCGACCCCCGCCGGCGCCGGACTGGGCATCCTTCGCTGACTCTGCGACAGCCGCCGCGATGCTTTCAGGGATACTGGCCTCCGTTCCGCAGATGCTGCATTGAACGCGGCCGTTTTTCGCGTCGGCAAGCGGCAACGGGGCGTCGCACTCCCGGCAGATGAAGTTGTCCAACATAGCCAACGAGCTTACCGGAATGCGGCCGTTTGGCAACATATCGCGCGGGCCGAGCGCGCGACGAGAGATGAGGATGGGGGGCGAGCCCCCGGGGCGCTCGACGAAGTGCAATCGAAGCGGTGCTATCGATTCATGGACTCTTGAAATGTGGACTGGACGTGGAAACCGATTTCTCAGCCGATAGGGGGACAGGCTTGATGGGCGCTGCAGTGCTCGGGCCATCTTGTGGGGACGCTGCGGCTCTGTGGTCGGTCGGCCACTGAGCGTTGCGTAGGGCGTACGTCATCAGACGATGATAGTAGCCGTTCACGTGGTAGACGGCACAGCGCCCCCGCGCGCAGCGCGGGCTACCCCTTGAGGGGACGGGAGGGGAGTCTTCCGCCGCGGAGCGGCGGATCTGTCGGTCTGGTTTCGGCACCGAGCAAGGCTGGGCCCACTTCCGGAGATCGATCCGCCACTTCGTGGCTCAC
>JBDRTC010000673.1:0-2764 GCA_043824335.1 Planctomycetota bacterium
GTTTGGCCACGTGCCGATTTCTCCGGTGCCGGGAGACATGCCCACGCGGGTGCCTGGGGCAAAGCGAAGCGGTGCCCCAGTCTGTTACGCCCTGGGGCTTCGCTACGCTCAGCCGCCAGCCACCCATCGGCGGCGCGCATCACCACGACGCGCTGGCGTTGTAGGGAAAAACCCGTTGACTGAGGGGCGTTTGTTTCAGCGCGGCGCGACTGGAGATGGGATGGCACATGTTGCCCGAGGTCAGGGAAAGGCGGGGCATGTGGGTGTTGTTCTGGTGCGCGCTGGTCAGACCGACGCGGGCGATCTCCCAAAGCCCCTCGACCAGCGCCGAGAGGTTCAGCTCGCGGCGGAACGGACCGATCCGCACGGTTCGCTCCACCAGGCGTCGCATACGAAGGTCCTGGCCGCGGAGGCACAGATCGCTCACCCCGGCGTGCTCGGGAAAGCCGTTTTGGGCCAGCGAGGGAAGCAGGCGGCGTGCTTGCTCGGAGGCGGGCACCATCGCTTCTCGCGCGCCGGCGCTGAGCAAATCCGCCCTGGAAAACGGGTCTACGCTCAGCGAGCCCGTGTAGGGGTGACGCCAGGGAGGGCCGTTTCGCGGCATCCGCACCCGAGGACGCACCACGCACCAGGGAGGGCTTACGGCCGTGAAGTCGATCCGGGCCACCAACTGGATCGGCGGGAAGTAGAAGAGGGAACCCCGGGCGTTTCCCAGAATGAACTCCTCGTGGGCCCGCTGGGCGCTGAGCGTGACCCGGGGCGTGCACCCGCCTTCGGTTACCGGGTCGATGAACAGGTACACGTCGGCCGGCAGCCCGCGAACTTTCGTCGACGCCACCCAGTGCCCCACCGGGCGGTTGGTCTCCGCCGCGTGCTCGACGGCCTCCGCAAGCTCCGGGCACGTTGCCTGCAATTGCTCGTTTCCCGCGGCCCAGTGCTGCTCCTGACGCGCTTGGACGCTTTTGGCCTCGTCCAACAGGCGTAGGAGACCCGACGACGAGCAGATCCGTTCAACCAGCCGGTCGAGCGGCTCTTTGCAGAGCTCGCCCCCGTCGGGAGCGAGCCAACTCACCTCGACGGCCCCGCCGTTGGATTCGAGACGAAGCATGGCGGCCAAGTCACTCTGGGAGCATCCGTCCGGCGGACGTCGCATGCACTGCAAGAGACTGTCGCCGACCTGGCGGACGATTTTCTGAGTCCGTTGCGTTTCCTTCAGGCAGGCATTGTATTGGCTCTGGAAACGCGGCCCGAAGGTGTCCGACGGAGCAGACAAGGTTGAAGAGCAACCCATTTGCTCGCTCAGTCGGGCGGCCCAGTCGCCGGCCATCGCGGCCAGAAACGGCAAGAGGGTCCCCGCCCAGCCGTGGCCGCCGCCGGCGAGGGCCAGCTCTTCCGACAACTGCCCGAACAGCCGCGTCACCCGGCCCACCGATCGCCAGGGCAACTCGTGGTTCGTCAGGGCGTTGAGCGTTATGCTCCCAGGAACCAGGCCGGCCAAGGCTTCGAGACGAAACACGGCCGGGCTGCCCACGAGATTGATGATCGCGGGCCGTCCCGGCGACGTCCGCTGGGCCAATAGCGACGCCAACACCGGTCGAAGTTCGCTGGTGGTCATGGTTTCGGCCTCATTTTTTTCCCTCGGCCCGGCGATACGGGAAAACTCGCGTCGCCAGCCTGGTTCCGGCCAGCGCGGCAGTCGATTGGATCGGGTAAGGCATCCCGACCGCGCTGAGGTCCGCGATGGGCGTGCCCTGGTTCTCTTGATGGCCCCGCGTCAACCCCAGGCGGATGACGTCCCAAAGCCCTTCCATGAGGCCGAGCAGGTTGGGCTCCTTGCCGGCCGCTTCGGCCGAGCGAACCTGCCGGGCCAATTTTTCCGTTTGCGAATCCTGCCCGCCGAGGCACATGCACCCGGTCGTCGACTCGCTCAGGATGTTCTGCGACAGGCCGGGCGCGATCTTCCTCGCCTCGCCGGAGATGCTCGCCAGCGCCTCCTTCGGGTTGGCGGGCCGCAGATCGACCCGGCCAAAACGGTCGGCGTGCAGTGCGCCCGTGTAGGGATGGGCCCAGCGCGGCTGACGCGCCGGCATCCGCACCATGGGCAGGGGCACGTGCCACGGCGGATTCAACGGCATGAACTCGACCGCCGCCGACAACTGCACCGGAGGAAAATAGAAGTGCTGCATCTGCCGGTTTTCCAGCACGAACTCCTCGTGCGCCCGACGCGCCACGAGGTTCGCGCAAACGTACCGGTGGTGGTCGGGACCCGGCCCCACGAACAGGTAGACTTCCGCCGGCAGGCCCCGCACCTTCGTCGCGCACATGCGGTGCCCCACGTGACGATCGCGCTTCCGCGCTTGCTCCACGGCCTCGGCCAGATCCGGGCACACGGCCTTCAACTTCCGGTCGCCCGTGGCCCGGTACGCCTTCTGCCGCGATCGCAGGTCTTCCGCCCGCGAAAGCAACTCGGCCACTTTCGCCTCGGAACTCATCCTTCCGGCGAGTTGATTGAGCGTTTCCCGCCCCAGCTCCTTGCCTTCCCGCGTGAGCCAGATCACGCGGGTGGTTCGAGCCTCGGGCTGGAGCCGGACCATCGCCGCCGCGTTCGACCTCCGCCACCGACCCGGAGGACTCTTGATGACCCCGATCAGCGATTCGGTGATCTGGCCCATGACCTGGGATGCAAAGGGGAACAGGTAATTGCGGTCGCGATCGACGAATCCCGCCTGATCCTCAAGGATCACCACGGGTTGGGCGACGCCCG
>JBDRTC010000674.1:0-2449 GCA_043824335.1 Planctomycetota bacterium
GGCTTGGATCGCCTGCACGCGGACGTCGATTCGGTGGACGGCCTCAGCGCGGGTGAGCGTGGTCAGGTCGACCGCCGCCACGTGCCACCGGCCGTCGGCCACCACGTCCGAAAGACGCAGCGCGTGCAGCTCGGCGCCCGCGTGGTCGTCGAGGTGCACGAAATAATCCGTGCCGTTGGTAACGAGGTTCTCGGCCCGATAGCGGATCACCAGGTAGGGCAAGTCGGCAAGCGAGATCGCCGGCATCGAGGCCGACCACTTCATACCCCGGCCCGGCTCGTCGACGGCGAAGCAGACGGTCTCCGCCTCGCTGGTCACCGGGGCCGTGGGCGATGGGTTTGCGAGCCAAGAGGGCAGGGGGGTCCATCGCTCGACGCTCGTACACGGCTCGTGCCAAGAGAAGTCGTCGAAATCTCCCGCCCGCGCGGAGCACGCCACCAGCAGGATCCACGCGGGCCACGCCAGTCTGGACATAGGCTCGCCTCTTCGCACGCCACGACGCGACAGCCCGCCGGCTTCTTTCGGCGGACTTTGGTTACGGGCGGCCGGAGAATAACTCGGGGACTGTCCCCCTCCCAAACCGGGAAGTTATGTGTCGGCCGCCCCTTAGGAACTACTGCTGGGCCTTCTTCTTGCCTTGCTTCCGGGCGCCCTTCTTGCCGGCCGGCTTCTTGGGCGTGAACTCCTCCAGCGACAGGGCCTTGTCGTCGTCCTTGTCCAGGCTCTTGAATCGCTGCTCGGCCTTCTCGATTTCCTCGGCTTCCTTTCGCCTGCCCTTGTACTCGTCGAAGCTGAGCTTGCCGTCGTCGTTCTGGTCCATGGTCTTGAAGCGCACTTCGGGCGACTTCTTCGTAAACTCCTCGCAGCACAACGTGCCGTCTTCGTTCTTGTCCATCAGCTTGAAGATCGCCTCGGCCTTCGCTACGGCTTCCGGTTTCTTTCTCTTCCCCGTGAACTCCACGATGCAGATTTTTCCGTCGCCGTTGGCGTCCATCTTCTTGAAGAACTCTTCGGCCCTTTTGGCCGCCTTCGCGGCAGCCTCTTTTTGGGCTTCCTTGCTCGGGGCTTCCTTCTTCCCGCTTCCCTCTTCGGCGGCCGACAGGCTCCCGACCGACACAAAACACGCCAATAGCACAACCAACAGATACGAGCAGACTCTTGACATCTCAGCACTCCTTATCAAACGGGAAGGTAAGCGGGGGCGAAGACGACGTCCGCCGCCCCAGCCAGGGGACGCAAAACTGCATTTCGTGATTCCGGGAATCCTCGGATTGTGGAGCCCCATCGAGGACCATGATAGACTCCCGCACGCCCGAAAGTAAAGCCTCCGGCTGCCGGGCGGTGGCCGGCCCAACCCCCCCCTCCCCCCCCAAAAAAAGGAGGTAGGCGCTTTGCGAGACCTCGATTGAGTCGCTATCCTAACGAGCCTCAGAAGTGTCGACGGGCAAAACCGATCCAGACCGCAGGAGAAGGTCGATGAAGCGAACTTGCAAACTCCGCCGCCGTGATTTCCTCGCCACCGCCGGCGCCGCCTTGGCCGTGCCGTACCTGGTTCCCTCGGGCGTGTTGGCGGCCCCGGGTAGACCCGGTGCCAACCAGCGCCTGACCGTGGCGAGCATCGGCGTCGGCGGCATGGGCCGCGGCCACCTGGGACGGCTCTTGCAGTTCCAGGAACTGGGGGTGACCCGCGTGGCCGCCGTCTGCGACGTCGACGACGTCCGCCTTGCCAACGCCGTCAAAGAGGCCGGGCCCGGGGTGACGCCCTATCGCGATTACCGCCACGCGCTCGCGCGCGACGACGTCGACGCGGTCGTTATCGCCACGCCCGATCATTGGCACTCCGTGCAGACCGTGCACGCCTGCGAAACCGGCAAGCACGTCTACGTGGAGAAGCCGGCCTCGGTCACGATCCACGAGGGTCAGGCCATGGTCGAGGCCGCGAGAAAGAACAACTCGAAGGTGCAGGTCGGCGCCCAGGGGCGAAGTGGGGTTCCGGCCTACCACACCGCGAAGGCGATTCGCAACGGGATCATCGGGAAGGTGAACAAGGTAACCTGCTGGCACTACGAGACCCCGCAAGACGACAACCCCGTGCCCGACTCGGCCCCGCCGCCCGAGCTGGACTGGGATTTCTGGCTGGGCCCGTTGCCTTGGCGTCCGTACAACGCGCGGTATTGTCCCGGCGTGTTCCGCTGGCTGATGGAGTCGGGCGGCGGCCAGATCCGTGACCGCGGCGCCCACCAGTTCAGCGCGATCATGTGGTGCCTGGGGGCCGACGAGCAGGTCTCCTACACGGTCGAGGCCACGGGAACGCCGCCGACCAAGGGGCTCTGGGACTGCCCCACCACGATGCACGTTGAGTACACCTTCAAGGACCCCGACTGGACGCTCATCTGGGGGCAGCCGGGCGAAAAGCTCGGGAAAACGGAGTTCGGCCAGGTCTTCTGGG
>JBDRTC010000675.1:0-2499 GCA_043824335.1 Planctomycetota bacterium
CGTCGTCCTGGGTGTGATCACCCTTTATAACAAGTTGGTCCGGCTGCGCAACACGGTGCGATCCTCGTGGTCGGACATCGACGTGCAGCTTAAGAAGCGCTATGACCTCGTGCCGAACCTGGTGGAAACGGTGAAGGGCTACGCGGCCCACGAACAGTCGCTCTTCACGAAAGTGACCGAGGCGCGTGCACAGGCAATCAAGGCCACGGGGCCCGGCGAAACGGCGAAGGCCGAAAACCTGCTGCGGGATTCGCTGAAGAGCCTGTTTGCCGTTGCCGAGGCGTATCCCGATCTGAAGGCGAATCAGGACTTTTTGCAGTTGCAGACCCAGCTCAAGGAAATAGAGGACAACATCGAGGCCGCGCGGAGGTACTACAACGCGGTGGTCAGGGACTTCAACACCTCAATCGAGCAGTTCCCCTCAAACCTGGTCGCTTCGCAGTTCGGATTCGAGACGAGCGATTTTTTCGTACTCGAAAGCCCGGAGGTCGAGCGGAAAGTGGTCAAGGTCGGTTTCTGATGAGAGGCGAGACCATGATCCTCGTACCCGCCCGGCCATTGAATCCCGCAAATAGATTCAGGGTGTCGCTTTTCAGGGTCGCATCGGCCGTCATACTGGCCCTCATCATCAGCTCGGGCATCGCCGCGGCCGCATCCGAAACGATCCTGTCGTTTGCGAGCCACATCACCGTGGACCCAGACGCGAGCATGCGCGTGACGGAGACCATCAAAGTCGTGAGCGCCGGCGCCCAGATCAAACGGGGCATCTACCGGGACTTCCCCACGACCTACAAGGACCGCGCCGGGAACAAATACATCGTGGGCTTTGCGATCCTTGCCGTCGCCCGCGACGGCAAGCTCGAGGCGCACCACACCGAAACCCTTTCAAACGGTATTCGGATCTATATGGGCCGGAAGGAATATTTACTTCCGGCGGGTGAGCATACTTACACGCTGAGCTACCGGACCGACCGGCAGCTGGGCTTCTTCCAGGACCATGACGAGCTCTACTGGAACGTTACCGGAAACGGATGGAACTTCCCCATCGAAACGGCCTCGGCGACGGCTGTGCTGCCGTCGGGGGTCCCTGCCGACAAGATAGTCCTCGAGGGCTACACGGGCCCGATGGGGGCCAGGGGCCAAAACTTCACCGCGGCGGTGACCCCTGACGGCAAGGCTGTTTTCAAAACGACGCGCAGACTCAACGCCCGCGAGGGGCTCACCATTGTGGCCGGCTGGCCCAAAGGGTTCGTCCGGGAGCCCTCCCCCCGCGAAAAGACTGTCTATTTCCTCAAGGACAACCTTACCGTATTGGCTGTCGTCATCGGCCTTGTCGTTCTCCTGCTTTACTACGTGCTGGTGTGGTTCGCGGCGGGCAGGGACCCGGCCAGAGGGACCATCATGCCGATCTACACTCCGCCCGATAACCTGTCGCCGGCATCGACGCGATTCATGGCCGAGATGGGATACGACGACAAGGTGTTCGCCGCGGCCGTCATCGACATGGCCGTGAAGGGGACTCTTTCCATCCGCGAGACGGACGCCAAGTACACGCTCACGAAGACCGGCGACAACCCGTCCAAGCTCAGCGCAGAAGAGAAAAAAATCGCCGCCCAGATCTTTAAATCCGGCAGTGTGATCGCCCTCGAGCAGAAAAATCATTCCCGAATCGCCGCCGCCAAGAATGCCCTCAGGACATCCCTCACGCTCTCATTCGAGAAGACCCATTTCGTCACCAACAAGAAGGCCTTTGTCATCGGTGTGGTTATATCCGCGGCCGCAGTGGCGATGAGCTTCATTTCCGCGTTGGACCAGCCAGAGCTCCTGTTCCTCGGTATTTGGCTTACGGGGTGGAGCATCGGGGTGACGTTTCTCGCCGTGATGGTCGTGAAGCTCTGGAACCAGGTATTCACAGGGGCCCGGAAGCTGGGTACTAAGGTCGGCAGCCTCGGGGCGGCTGTCTTCATGACCGGCTTCGCGTTGCCCTTCTTCGGCGCGGAGATCTTTGTTTTGACGATCCTCACCCGGAGTTCGCCGGCCCTCGTCGGTCTTCTGGTTGTGGTGGTTTTCATGAACATGGCCTTCTATCATCTGCTCAAGGCTCCGACTCTGCTCGGGCGCCGGATTCTCGACCGCATCGAGGGCTTCAAGATGTTCCTGGGCGCCACCGAAGGGGACCGTCTCCAACGTATGGTCCCAGCGGAACGAACGCCTGAGCTCTACGAGAAGTACCTGCCGTATGCACTCGCCCTGGGCGTCGAGCAGGCATGGACCGAGAAATTCGCCGATACGCTCACTGCGGCCATGCGGCCGGACGGCAGCGGTTACCACCCCGGATGGTACTCGGGTTCAATGTTCGACAGTACACAGTTGGGCAGTTTCGCGGGTGCGGTTGGGAACTCTCTGAGTGACGCTATCTCCTCCTCCGCGACCGCGCCGGGGTCAAGCTCGGTAAGCGGCGGTGGCGGAGGCTCGTCCGGCGGCGGGGGTGGGGGCGGT
>JBDRTC010000676.1:0-20292 GCA_043824335.1 Planctomycetota bacterium
TCGATGTGTTTCTCAAGAAGTACCGTCGTGTCCTCATGGCATACCCCCTAACCGGTACGAGCCGGAACCAGAATGAGCTTCTGTTGTCGGTGCGGTGCCCGGAGCGGTGCTGACATTCCCCATTCGCGGTTAACCGGCACCCGATCCAAACCTACCGAATAAAACGAATTCTGGCCGGATCCGGAACTTGAAAATGCCACGGTCCCAGCTCGAGTCCCCGAGAAGGGAGGTGGACGAGGACCGGCTTGCCCACCAAGAGCGTTGCCCGAAGCGCCGGTCCTTGGGGCCAGCTTCGACCGTCCTCGGAGATCGGGCTGTTGTCGCCCAAGACAAAATACTCATCCCCCCCCAAATGGACCGGCTCGTCCAGCCCCCAGCGACCGAGCACCCCGATTGGGTGGGTATAGTAGACATCCCGATAGACTCGCACGTCTCGCAACTCCACGCCAAGCCCCAGCGAGCCGATGGCCAGCGGTTGCGAGGTCGGCGAAGGCCGCGGGCCGGTCGGCTCGTAGGGAAACACGACGGCCGGATGCCCATCGAAGGCCAGCAGGAACTGGCAGTCCACGAGCGACATTTCCAGGTGGAGGCCTCCCGTCCATTCGGGCATTTTTCCGGCGCCGTGGACCCCGAGCGGGTTACCGTTGCGATACACGTGGTAGACGTGGCCCTCGGATTCGATCCGGACCTGAAACTCCTCCCGGCCGTCGCTCGCCCGCATGAAGAGTTGGCCCTCGCCGAACACCCGCGTCAGTTGGAACGACAGGAGCACGTCGGGCACCGCATGGACGTTCTCGGCCCGCTGGAGGCGGGTTTGGTTGTAGGCGCGATCGTTGGAGATCGGCCTCTCGATAGTTTCATCGGGCCGGCCCGGCACGCGACGCCAGTGACAATAGGTCAGCCAGTGGATCGACGCGGTCCCTTGAACCGAAGGATGGGTGAAGCGCCCGTCGGCGAAGTCCCATCCGGTGGCGGCCGGCTCGCCTTGCCAGCGAGGCGGAAGCCCCAGGTTGGCTTTCGGGGTGGCATTGGCGTCATGCACCAAAACGGCCACCGCCCGCTGCTCGGGGAGAGTCTTGCGTTGGATCTTGCCGTCAGCGTACACGTCGCCGTCGCGGATTTGGACCGATTCGCCGGGCAAACCGACCACGCGTTTGACGTGGACCTCCCCGGGCCGCTCGGGATGGCGAAACGCCACGATCTCCCAACGCCGCGGCGGGCGAACGCTGAAGCTCGATTTGTCGACCAGCAGGCGATCTCCCGCGACGTTGGGGCTCCCCCTTAAATCGTTCTCCGCGCAGCCGCAATTTGGACACACGGCGCGCCTGCCGACCGGATGCACGTCGGCGCCGCACGCGAACCGATGCCCGCAGTCGACGCACGCCACTTCGCGGTGAACCCCCCGGAGCGTATCGGCCATCGAGCCGCTGGAAACGCTGAACGGAATGAAAAGCCCCTCAAGACACCACGTCCTGAGCACCAGCCCGACCGCCGTCAGCAAGAGGAGCCGCTGGACGGTTCCCCGCCACGCGAGGGCGCGCGTGCCCCTGGTTCGACGGAAGCGGACCGATTCGACCGTTGGGACAGCAACCGGTAGGTTATGCTTCAGCATATCGAATCGCATGGAAAGCCGATATCCCGATATGCTGAAGCATAACCTACGCCTGTGCTTCTTCGGGTCCGGCGGGGGAGCCTCCGGCGGCCGGCGACTTCAAGAGCGTGCTTGCGGTCTTGGCGTCGAGCACCAAGTGCGTCCACAGCCGCAACTCAGGCGCGGTGAGCAGAGGCTTCAGGGCGGGGGTTTTCAACTCACCGCAATTCCCGCAGGGGCGGGCCAGGAGAACCACGTGCTTGTCTTCGGTCTTCGCCAGCCGGACGAGATCCGAGACCTCAAAGAGGGTCACCGCCCTCACCGGGCACTCGTCCAGCAGGGGAGCTTCCGGGGAGTAAGGCCGGAACTGGACGTCGCCGATCCAGCCCGTTTCGAGCATCTTCGGGATCGTTTCGGAGTCGAGCGCGCCTTCGCTGACCAGGTGTTCGAGGAACTGTCGCAAGAGTCCGTGCGGCTCTTGGGCCCAGGCGAAGGAGGTAACCACGATGTCGATTTCGTCGGCTTGGGCGAAGGCGGCCCGCATGTCGGGGCTCTTCCGGATCTGCTCGTACTCCTCGTTGGAGGCGATCGTTTGCGAGAAGAGGGCGACGAATTTGACGTCCGTCAGGGCGCCGTCGAAGTAGTTCAAATACGTGGTCGGACATCTCTGCGGCTTGTCGGGCTGGAAGCCGCCAGCCGAGATGGCGTGCAGCACCAGGCTCGGACAATCCGGATCGGACCGGACCCGGTTGGCCAGATGTCGGGCGACCATCATCGCGGTGTGGCCGGCGCCCAGGCCAATGTGGACCGGCTGCCTCCGGCGGCCGATCTCCTTGACCAACGACAGCACCCGCTCCGCGCCGGCGGTGCTCACGTGCCGGCCCGCCTCGGCTCCCTGAACGCCCACCACTTCGATCGTCCGGCGGTCGTCCGGGGCAAAGCCCACGTTGTAGGTGGCGGCGATCTGCTGCGCCAGGTGAAGCTCGCAAGGAGGGTGCAAAGAGAAGAAACGTCGCCGACCCGCCTCCCAGAAAAGGGGATAGACTTTCTCCCGAGTCAGATCGGGCCTTTTCCATGTCTCTTTGAGCCAGTCGGCGATCGCAGCCGCCGCCCCCTTTCGGCCGCCGTGGCCGTGCGACGACCGGGGGTTGTATTGCGCGTCGAGATGGGCCAGGAAACGGTCGCAGACGGCAAAGATGAGCTCGTCGGTTTCCAGCGACGGGTGCCAACGCTTTTTCTTCGCCATGACGCCTCTCCTCAGCCTCGCCCAAGTCATTTGCCAAGGTTGTGTCGACGGGTGCCACGGGCATCTTGCCCGTGCTGCCCAACCCGCCATTTCGAGCGTGACAGGCCGCTTGGGGCGATTTGAGTCTAACAGTATCGAAAATCCGTGGCAAGGATCCCGCGGGAAGGTCGCGCCGCGGTCGGGCCGAGCAAGCTCCGCGCCTTGCGAAGCGACGCGCCGAGGAAGATAATGTCCGTCGATTCGACCGCATTTCCCCGCCAGGAAGGATGCCCTCATGCCCGACGAAACCCTCGATTTCCGCAGCGACACGGTCACCCGGCCCACACCCCAAATGAGGGCGGCGATGGCCGAAGCGCCGTTGGGGGACGACGTGTTCGGCGACGACCCGACCGTCATCCGGCTCCAAAAGCGGCTGGCCGAGATGCTCGGTAAGGAGGCGGCCGTGTACGTCCCCTCCGGCACCATGTCGAACCTGGTCGGGGTCCGCCTGCACGCGAAGCCGGGCGACGAGATGATCTGCGAGGCGGGCTGCCACATCCTCAACTACGAGCAGGCCGGCTACGCCCAACTGAGCGGCGTGGCCGCCAGGGCCGTCGAGGGCGAGCACGGCGTGCTGCGGGTCGAGCAGCTCGAGGGCCTCGTCCGCCCCGCCGACGCCCACCAGGTGCGCACTCGCCTCGTCTGCCTGGAAAACACCCACAACCGTGGCGGCGGACGCATCCTGCCCTATGACTCGGTCGAAGCGGTCTGCCGCTGGGCGCACGCGGCCGGATTGCGCACCCATCTCGACGGCGCCCGACTGTTCAACGCCGCCGTGGCCACGGGCATCGAGGCGGCCCGGTGGGCAGCGCATTTCGACACCGTGAGCGTCTGTTTCTCGAAGGGGCTGGGGGCCCCCGTCGGCTCCGCCCTGGCCGGCCCGCGAGAGCTGATCGCCGAGGCGATCCGGCATCGCAAGGTGCTCGGCGGCGGCATGCGGCAAGCCGGCGTGATCGCCGCCGGCGCACTGTACGCCTTGGAGCACCACGTCGACCGGCTGGCCGACGATCACGCCAACGCCCAACGCCTTGTCGAAGGAGTCCGCAAGATCGACGGGCTCGAGCTTGACCCCGAGGTGGTCGACACGAACCTGGTGTTCTTCCGCATCGACGCGGCGCTCGGGACCGCGCGGGAGTTTTCCAACAAGCTCAAGGAGCGGGGCCTCTTGATGCTTCCCATCAGCCCCGTGAAGATTCGGGCCGTGACCCATCTGGACGTTAGCGCCGGCGACGTCGACCGGGCCATCGCAATTCTCAAGGACGTGGCTCGACGTGGCTAAGCCGCAAGCGGCTGTCCGGCTCAATCACCCTTCGCCGGACGCAGGATCAGCCGCTCTCCCGCGGACGTATCCACTTGTACCACGCCGCGCTCATCGGGAGCAATTTCAATTGACTCTTCGCCGGCCCGCTGGACCTGGATCGCGGGCCAGGGGTTCACGAGCCGCAAAGGGCCACCCACGGTTGAAGTGATCGCGACCTGCGCCGACTGACCGTCCTTCTGCTCGGCCGAAACGAGAAACCCACCCTGGGCCCGCAGGTTCTCAAAGCGGGCGTCTCGGTCTTTCGGCCACGCCGGGAAGATGCGGATCACGTCGCCCACGCTTTGCAGGAGCAATTCACTCACCGCCATCGACGCCGCGAACTGCTCCGAATAGTGGCCGAACCGATTGAAGCCGTACTGGGGCTCGTTGCGGTTGAGCGTGAGCGTGCCGTTGGGGCGGAGCCGGGCCGAAAGCTCTTCGCGGACCCAATCGGCCGTGTCGGGCATGCTCAGCCTCGCCCGGGCGACCGAGAGCATGATCGCCGAGTTGTTCCCGTTCCACGCCATCCCCTGGATTGTCCGGGCGAAAAGCTCCTTCTCCGATTCCGGCGAGAACCACGTGACCACGTCGCCCGGGAAAACGGGCACCGCCGGCACGGCGATGTTGTAGCTGATCGGCGGCGCGTCCTCGACGTCGACCACCACGGGCGACTCCTCTTTGGTCGTCGGATACGGCGGCAAACGCAGCAGGGCTCGCTTCCAGCGGGCGACCAAGTCGGCGTCGCGACCCAGCGTCTCGGCCCCCTCGATCGCGGCTTCCAGCGTGTAGCGCGCCATGGCGATGTCGAACGCGCAGTTACGGTTCCGTAGGAAATCCTTGGTCCAGCCCCAGTGCTCCGGCGACACGCTGGGGGCCAGCACCACCGTCGCGTCGCCCTCACAGTGGTCGATGAAGTCGGCATAGAAGACGGCCACGTCGCGCACGGCCGGGTAGGCCGTCTCTTCAAGGAACTCCCGGCTCGGCTCGTACTTGTAGTGCCACCACAAGGGCTGGACGGTGAACCCGGCCACGCCGATCGTGAAGCCCCACACGTGATGAAGGTACTGCCGGCCGCCGGGGCTTTGGCACTTCTCCGGGTGCGGCGGCTCGTACGCGAAGAGCACGTGCGGATAGTACGCTCCCTCCATCGAAAAGACCCGCCGGGCGAGCCATCGCGCCCGGGGAAAGTACTCGCGGATCAGCCGATCGTACGGCTCGGCCAACTCCGGGTGATTCGTGACGTAGGCCGACCAGAAGGTCTGCTGGATGTTGTAGTTCGTGTGATAGTCGCCGTGCCACGCCGGCCGGTCGTCGATCAGGCTGGCGAACAATCCAGGTGCAATCGCCCCTGGCCTGCTCACCGAGCGGAGAAAGTACAGGTTGCGATACCACATCGCCTCGAGCACCGCGTCGTCGATCTCGATCCCGCTGGCCGACCAGAACCGGGACCAATGCGCCTCGTGCCGGCGAATCAGCTCGTCGGGATCTTGTTCGAGGGTCGATCGGGCCAGCGCGATCGCGGCGCTTCGCGGGTCCGCCGCCTCCCGGCTCGTGACAATGGCCACTGCCTTCCACGCATCACGCGAGGCTACCGCCACGGCAAAGCTCATGCCCGGCCAATCGGGATCGCCGGGGATTTCCTGGTGAAGCCAGGCCACGCCGTCGTCTTCGCCGATTACGGCTTGCGGAACGTCCGCCGAACTGGTCCGCAACAGCTGCGAGGCGGCCGACGTCTTGATCAAGAGCACGTTCCGGTCGGCAAGGGCCCGGACCTGGGCTTCCGAAGGCCCGTCGGCCACGCCCGCCACGTTCACAACGGCTCGGGCGAGGTCGAGCCGCGCCGGGCTCGTCGGGGCGGCGAGGTCCCGTAGGTCGACCGGGAGCGCTCCGCCGGGCCCCTCGAAAGCGACCTCTCGGAAGCGGTTCTCCGCCCGGTGTGCGTCTTCGGTCCACGTGTAAAGGATTAGGCGGTCGACCTCTTCACCCGGCGGGAGGTCAAAAACGACCGTTTCCGGCTCGACGGGAGTCTCCGTCCAACCCGTGTTGAAGAGGATGCCCCCGCCGGTTCCCATGACGTCGACGTAGTAGCGCGCGTTTTCCGTACCGGAAATCGTGATCCGCAGGCGATCGTAATCATCCGTGCTGAGCCCCAGCGGCTCGAGCGCGTATCCGTTTGAAGCGTCGGGCTGTCCCTCAATAGTCATCACCGCCGCGCCGTCGCGATACTCCCAGGCGTTGTGCGTGCCCTCGGAACGAATCTGTCGCCAGAGGGATTTTAGCGGGCGATCGCTCAGCACGAGGCGCCCGCAGGCGCGAGGGCAGGGATAAGGATGCGCATGGTAGCTGTCCTCGGCGTGGTTTCCCCAGCCTTCTTCGAGGATCGTGGAGCGCCCGCCGTGCGCCGGAGTGTCCTCGGCCGCAAGCCTCTTGATGAGGTCCAACGTCGGCAAGGGCGGATCGAGCTTGGAGTCGAGCCGGGCGTCCCAGACGTCGTTCTTGGTCAAGGTGAGCACGAGCCTTCCGCCCTCGCTCGAAACCAGCGCGTTCAGGTCGCCGTTTCCCAGCAGGAGGCCGTAATCGAGGATGCTATCGAGCCGGTCGACCGAGATCGCCGCGGCCTGGACCGCTTCGGGGAATGGGACGGCCGGCTCCTCGGCCCGGGCAACCTCACCCCATGGAAACATGAGCAACAGCATCGCGGCAGTCATGGTGTGTTTCATCGGCTGGTTCCCTTGGCCCCAAACGCCCGGGGGCTGCGTCCCCCGGGGGTGATAAATGAGTTCAGTTTCCAGTTACCCCGAGGGATGCAGCCCCCGGGCGTTGAAGGCCAGATTGACCGGCCGCTCAATTCAATTCTTCCTTTCGGAAGCCGATTATACGGGTTTCCCCATCAGAGGTCCTGCCCGGAACTCGGCTCAACCAAGTCCCACGGGCTAATCCGCCTGGGTTGCGGGGGAGCTATTGCGGCAGCCAGCTCGGCGTCTTCCTGGGCCACGCGTTGGGGCCTGGCCATGCGAACGTGCCCGACTTCGCGGGCCACCCAGGGTAAATTGAGCATGAAAACCACCAGCGCCGCAAGCGGCACCAGGATCAGCAGCGCCGTGGTTTCCATGGGAAGCGAGCGATCGGCGCCGACGTGGATGAGCGTCCAGAACGGATCGGTAACGTGCAGCAGGCTGTATTCCCCACCTGCGTAGAAGTTGTCTACCGACGTCATCTCGATCAGCCAAGGCGCCCCCCAACCAACGATCACGAGCAGAAGCTGGATCAGCACCCCCAGAAACATCACCACGTGGCCGAACCTGTGCAAGAGCCGGATCACCAGCAGCCCGACGCCCAGGTAGGCCGTCAGGTAGGCGACTGCCAGCACGCCGAAGACGAGCAGACGCTCCGAATCACCCGACGACCAACGGCCCGAAAACATTCCCATCGCCAACACGTCCCGGAAGGCGACGGCCAGCACCACCAGCATGAGCGCCCCCAGGGCACCGCACACGGCGAAGAGGTAGCCGGTCCCCGGGCCGGGATTGAACCAGGTGAGAAAGGCGCGGCCCAGGAAGCTTTGCGGCAAATTGCGTTTCACGCGGGGGGAGAGCCCGGGCGCCTCTCCGGTCATCAGCGCGCCCATCGCGTACCAGTGCAGCCCGATGAACGAGAGGAATACGAAAAGCATTGCGCTCTCGGGCGCCACGGCGAGGATTGCCCAACCCATCCATCCGACAAAACAGGCGTGCTGCACGGCCATGACGACGCGCAGCCGGGTCGAGCGATTGTCGCTGGCAAAGGTGATCTGCGCCACGGCGGCGCAGAAGAAGAGGGCGAAATAGGTGCCGTATCCCGTCAGCCAGGCCGCGTTGAGCTGCCAGAATTCGGCCGTCGCCACGGGGAGGTCCAGGCCCCAGAGAATGGAAGAGCACAGGCTCGCGGCAAGTCCAAACGCCCACAGGAGTCCGACGATCAAGACCACCGAGAGCACCACCTGCCAGTGCTTTTCGCTGGTCACGGTGCCGAGCAAGAGTCCGATCACGGAAAGCCCCAGCGAGCCCAGCACGATGTAGAATATGAGAAACAGGATCGTGGGAAAGGCGATCCCGCGAAGCATGTAGGTGAACGCCAGGCACGGGGAGAGCGCCGAAAGGTAGACGA
Organism: Planctomycetota bacterium; assembly: GCA_043824335.1. Classification (GTDB taxonomy): domain Bacteria; phylum Planctomycetota; class Planctomycetia; order Pirellulales; family Thermoguttaceae; genus JBDRTC01. The sequence goes on from JBDRTC010000676.1 coordinate 8,323, forward strand.
TCATCTGCATGCACGCGCTTCCCAGCTTGCCGCTGATGATCTGCCGCGGCGCGAGCGCGGTGATCGAGAGCAGCTCATAGGTGCGGTCTTCCTGCTCCGAGGCCAGCGAGCGAAAGGCCCAAAAAGGGACGATCACCAGCAAGGGGAACGCCAGGATCACCGCGTAGCCCATGAACATTTCCGGGCCCTTGCCCGTGTAGGAGGCCTCCGGGCCCATGATCGCCAGACCGAAAAACGACCAGAGCCAGCCGCAGATCAATAGCAGGGCGAAGGTGATCACGAACTGCCGGCTCTTGAGCGACTGCCTCGCTTCTTTCACGAGAATCGGATTGAGCCGCTCGCCGGCCCGCACCAGCAAACGCTCCGCGAGAGCCGCCCAGTCGCGACGCGGCGACCCAACTGCTCGCACCTCCGCCGCCAGTGGCTCGGCGCCTGTGCTCATTGCACGAGTCCCTTGGTGACCTGCATGAAAACGTCTTCCAGCGACTTGTTCCGCGAGCCGAAGGAAACGACGCGAAAGCCGGCTTCGATCATCGCCTTCAACAGATCGGCCTCCGCTTCCACCTGGCCGGCGTGCAAGAATCGCACGAGTTGACCGTCCTGCCGGACATGGCTCACGCCGGATCGCTCGGCGAGCCAGTTAGGTAGGGTGGTCGTGCCGTCCAGCAGGCGGACCTCGACGAGGCTCTGGGCGGTCTGTCCCTGTTCTTGGATCTCGTCGACCGAGCCGACGGCCACGAGCCGGCCCATCTCGAGGATGCCCACCACGTCGCAGATCTCGGCCAGCTCCGTGAGGATGTGCGAGCTGATCAGGATGGCCTTGCCCTCGTTGGCCAGTTGGCGGATCATCTCGCGGACTTCGATCCGCGCCCGGGGATCCAGGCCGGCCGCCGGCTCGTCGAGCACCATCACGGGCGGGTCGTGGATCAGGGCCCGGCCCAGGCAGAGCCGCTGCTTCATCCCCTTCGAGAGCCCGTCGGTCGGCTTCTCGGCCAGAACGTCGAGATTAGTGAACTCCATCACGCGGCGGATGGCCCTGGTGCGCTCGGCGCCGCGGAGCCGGTACGCCCGGGCGAAGAAATCGAGGTACTCGCGGACGTTCACGTCGGCATAGGTTCCAAAATAGTCGGGCATAAAGCCGAGCCGGTGCCGCACGCGGTCGGGGTCGTTGAGCACGGAGAAGCCGTCGATGAAGGCGTCGCCGGCCGTGGGGAGATCCAGGGTGGCCAGCACCCGCATGCTGGTCGTCTTGCCGGCCCCGTTGGGCCCGATGTATCCGAACACCTGGCCCCGGCGAACCTCGAACGACACGTCGTTCACGGCCTTCGTCGCGCCGAAGTACCGGTGCAAGCCGCGAAGCTCGATCATCGGATGCGAATCGACCATGGCACCGTTGGAAACGCGAATCGTTTGACTTTCCGGATTAGCTCACCACGGAGGCACGAAGAACACGGAGGAAGACTGGATGAAGGAAGATTCTACAGGGCCATTCTCTTGATTCCGTCTTTCATCAGGACGGTATTGAAATTCATTAGGAGACCGACTTTCTTGCCGCTCAGTCGGAGATACGTGAGCAGTTGGGCCTCGTGAATGGGATCGATCTCTTTGACGCTCTTCAGTTCTTCATAGATCAACATATCGTAGTCTCCCCTTCTTATTCGTTTCTCTCCGTGTTCTCCGTGCCTCCGTGGTGACCGTCTGCATGGTGCCCGCCTCCCCCCCACGTTCCCACGATCACGTGCAGCCCGGCTTCCTCACGGGCGGAGGCCGTCCCCGTAACAACCTCGGGCGACCGCTCGACGACGGCCACGTAGCTTCCCGGTTCGAGCTTTGCGGCCTGGGCTTCCAGGAGCGACATCTCCAGAAGGCTCGTCCGTTGCGTTGCCGGGGGCAGGTCGGCCTGGGAGCCCATCCAGCGCCAGGGTTGCCGATAACCTCGAAAGCCGGAGGACGCCGAGAGTCCGCGGCGGTCCATGCCGGGCGGATACGCCGGTTCGTGTTCGCGAAACGTCTGCCTGAGCCGAAACTCGGCGTCCTTCGGGGCGACGGGTTCCGCCTCGGCCGATGCGGCGGCGTCCACGTCGGCGGCCCAGAAGGACTGGCCGTCTTGGGCCCGCACGAGAAGCTGCTCGATCCGTGTGCCCAGACCGTTGACCACCCGGAGCGAGCCGGGAGACTTCTCCGATGAGGTGATCGCCAAGTGTGCACTCGTGGGGCGCGAGCGAACCGTGATGAATTGGGTGGGCGTGCGCGAGGCAAGCCAGCCGGCGACCAGCCGCTGGTCCGATTCCCAGATCAGCTCTCGTGTCCGAGATTGCTCCTCGCCGGGGAGGTATTCAAAGGGGATCACTTCCACGTCGTCCGGGAACGTCAATCCGCCGAAAGGGGCCAGGCCGGCGTAGAAAGAGAGACGCGACCAACAAACGGCATGCCCGCGGCCCTGGTCAATTCGGGTCACGCTGCGGACGCGCACCCGCGTGCCCAGGCCGTCGGCCACCATGGCGTAGGCGAACAGCGCCACCGTAATCGCCAGAGCGCTCAAGGGGACGGTCACCACCAGCCAGTGCAGGCTCTTCCACCGTCGCAACAGGTAGTAGTTCAACGGGCCGATGCCGAGCACGAAAAGCGTAATCAACACGCGGAACCCGGTGACCGGGGCCAGCCCCACGCCGGGGATGAGGAACTCCCAGAATTCGCCGTTCTCTCGCGTCGGCGAAAGCCCGTGACGCTGGCACCAAAGGAAACGCCCGTAGCCGATCGAGTTCAAGAGCCAGCTCCACTGGTACCCATCGCCGGGGAAGGGGGACTCGTCGGCCAAGGCAACGATCAGCCCCGCGTTGTAGTCGCGCAAGACGAACGGGGCACGCGACGGGCGTTGGGGACGCGGAGGGGGCCGGGTGGAGGTGTTCTCATCGAGGTACTCGGACGCATACTCGTAGGGGTCCGTCACGTTTGTCCCAACGCCGCGGATCGGCCGGCCAAAATGCCGCGTCTCCGGCTCCGTCCAGCCGCGAGACGCCGGGCCGCTCGGCGGATCGCCAGTTCCGGGCGCAAGGCCCACGAGCGATTCGACCTCGGGCAATCCTTGCCAGTCGGACCCAACCCCGTAAACGCAGAGGTTTCCGCCCGCGGCGGTCCAGGCAACAATCGCCCCAAAGACCTCCGGTTGCGTGGTCGCCAACGCGGCCAACTGTTCCCGGGAAAGAAAGATCAGGTCCACGTTCGTGTAGTCGATCCATCGTCGTGGGAGGTCCGCGGCCGGCTTGGCGACGGTCGTGGGGAGCGGGGCCATCGCCGCCAGACCCGGCCCTGGACCCGGCCCTATCGTCCCGCCACCTCCCATCTGCTGAACTGAACCGTTGGAATCGGACATGTTCAACAGCCCGGCGATCACGCCCGTATCCTGCGGCTTGTCGCCCACGATCAGGATCCCGGGCGACCTCTCTCCCTGTCCCCACGAGGCATTTTGATCGCCGGGTGCTGAATGGCACAGCGGGAGTATCGCTTTTCCGTCCTCCACGACATTGACCGTGTATTCGCTCCACCCGACCATCTGTGGAACCGACATGGTCGTCTGGATCGCGCCGGAACCCGCGGGAATCTCGATCTCCTGGATCACGCGGAGATTGTCCCACCGCGGGTCCCAGTGGCGGCGGGTGGAGAATTCGACCGTGAGGGTTCGGTCGGCGATGACCGGGGCGACGGGCGTGACGGTGATCCGCACGGGCCGGTAGCCGCTGCCGTCGAGCCAACGGGTGTCGACTTCCATGCGCAGGCCGGCGGCGGCCCCCCGACGCACCGCGCCCGATTCCGCCCGGGCGACATCGGGCCGGCCGACCAAGCACCAGAGCGCAACCAGCGCCCTCACGCCGGCCCAGAACCCCGGAAGCCGAGTTCCGCTCGGCTCACCCCGTGGGCGAGCCGGCGACTGGCCGACGGTGGCGAGGCCCGCAACGTTCATGAGGTCATCCCCGTTCCCGAGCGATTCTCTTCTTCACCGGGCCGTCAATCGAGCACGATGGGGGTCACCGGAACCTCGCGGCAAGGCGCCGCCGGGCCGCCCGCCGCGGATTCGGTTCTGAACGGCGACTGGCCGGAGCGCGCCCGTCGGCCCCCGAGCGACGACGCGATCACCGAAAACACCCACACCACGGCGAAAAGGGCTCCGTACACCATCCCCAGGATCACCAGCGACCCGATCCCGATCGACACGCCCGCCGCCCACTCGCTCCCCCGGACGGCCAGCCCGACGATCGAGAAGATCACGGCACAGACGGCCGTCAGCGCAAGAAGCCACCGGATGGAGAACTGGGGGATGAGCATGAAACCGATTATCCCACGACCCGACGAACACCTCAAGGGGCGCCAAAACCCGGTTCTTGCGGCGTTCCGGCGTTGGCGGCATCTGATCTTCGCGAATTCCGCCCCCGGCGGCGCGGACGCCGCTTGTAATTCGCCCGGCCGGCGGGGATATTGGAACTTAGGCCGGGCCCAGGGCGAGGCGTTCCGAGCAGGAGTCCCCGAACATGAAGGAACCGAAGAAGCGGGCACCCTCCGTATGCCCACACTGCGGAGCCGGCCGCGGGCGCGGCGTCGCCTATTTCATCGTGGCCTGCGTGCTGATTGTGTTCGGCGTGCTGCTGGTCGGCCACTATCTGGTGAACGTCTACACTCTGCTGCCGGTGCTCAAGGAGTTCGAGGAGGAAATGAAGCAACCGTTTCCGCGGGACCCGGTTGACGAAATCCTGGCCGAACCGGCGGAAAGGGCCGACGAAGAGGCCCTCAGACAATAGGCTTGCCCTCTTTATCGCGGCAGACCCCGCTTGCCGGTTTTGCTCCAATAACCTACCCTTGGAAGGCTGAACCGAGGGCGGGGCAACGGGAAACGAACCCCGCGGCCGTCGATCTCCGTATGTCCAGCAGTCAGAGGCCCAGTAGATGACCAGCGCACGCCAGTACGCCAAGGTATTCCGCATACTCGCCCACGTGATCGAGGAATTGGGGATCGGTTCGCAGGACCTCGTCGATTGGGCGCACAGGAAACACGACCAGAAAACCGGCGCCTTGGGAGAGGTCGGAGAGACTCTGCGGTGGTTCGAGGACCTGGAACTGTCACCCAAGCTGCTGGCTTCGGAACTGCGTGGGGCGGCCGCAATGCTGGATAGCCGGTAGCGCGGAAATGTGATCGCTAACCCACGCGGCAACGCACGAACACCAGGTAGAGGGCCAGCACGACGGCCATCGCGTACATCAGCCATTTGACCTCCCGGCCTTGCCCGGCGGAAAGCTTGATGATCGGATAGCTGATGAACCCCAGCGCCAGCCCGTCGGCGATCGAGTAGGTTAGCGCGATGCCCACGATCGTGATGAAGGCGGGCATCGACTCGGCGTAGTTCGACCACTCGATCTTCGTCACGTTTCGCATCATCATCGACCCGACCACGACCAGCGCCGGCGCCGTGATCGAGGGGTAGCTGCCGACCATCTGGATGATCGGCGCGAAGAAGAGCGCCAGGAGGAACAAGGCCGCGGCCGTCAGCGCCGTAAGCCCGGTCCGGCCGCCTTGCTCCACGCCGGCGGCGCTCTCGATGAAGCTGGTCACGGTGCTCGTGCCGCAGGCCGCCCCGACAACGGTTCCCACCGCGTCGGACAAGAGGGCCTCTTTCGCCCGGGGAAGCTTGTTGTCGCGGATGAAGCCCGCCTGCTCGCTCACGCCCATCAGCGTGCCCAACGTGTCGAACAGGTCCATGAACAGGAAGATCAGGATGAAGGGGATCATCGGCCAGGCCAGGGCGTTTACCAGGTCCATCTTGAGGAAGGTCGGCGCCATCGAAGGAGGGCTGGAAACGACGCCCTCGGCCAGCACGAACTGGGTCATCAACTTCGACTGCACGACCGCGTCCGACCCGAAAACCCCCGCGGGCAGGAGGCCGACCCCCAACTTCAACGCCACGGCCAGCAGGGTCGCCCCAACAATCCCCAGAACGATCGAGCCGCGCACCCGCCGCGCGTAAAGCCCCGCCGTCAGCAGGAGACCGAAGAAGAAGACGATCAGGTCCACCGTGGCCACTCGCGGATTCATCTTCACCAGATGGCCCGGATCGTCGACCACCAGCGTCGCCCCCTGGAGCCCGATGAAGGCGATGAACAGGCCGATGCCCACGGCGATCGCGTTTCGCATGCTGGGGCTGACGGCCTCGAGCAGCATCTCCCGCACGCCCAAGAGCGAGATCCCCAGAAAGAGGACGCCGGCAATGAACACCACGCCCAAGGCGATCTGCCAGGCCGTGGTGGAATCCCCGGCGACCGAGCCGGCCGCGATCATCGCCCCGGCTGCCGGGACCACCGAAAAGACGAACACGAAATTCTCGCCCATGCCGGGCGCCTGGGCGATCGGGTACCGGGCGTAGAGCCCCATGATAGCCGTGGCCAGGGCGGCGGCCACGCAGGTGGCGGTCATCACGGCCCCCTCATCCATCCCGTTCGGCTGGCCGAACAGCTTCCCGGTCAGCACCACCGGCTGGAGAAAAATGATGTAGGCCATGGTCAGGAACGTGGTCAGCCCGGCCAGCATCTCGGTGCGTGCCGTGGTGTTGTTCTCGCGAAGCCGGAAGAAACGGTCCAGCATGGTCGGGGCTCCTGGTGGCGGGGGGCGAGCCGTCCCAAAGATTGACGAGACTGCCGGTGATGTTTACCGAATTCGGCGGAAGGATCAAGGGGGGGAACGGGTTGCGAAATGTTACGCCCCGATCCACACCTTTGCCGAACCGGGCACGGCAGGTAGAATTGACACACTCATGAACGATCCCACACGCGACGACCAATACCTCGGAAGCAACACTTCCAGGCCGGAGGCTTCGCCCTCGGACGGCGAATACGTGGTCCCAACCGTGGTGGACGAGCCTCGGTTGGAACCGCATTCACTCCCCCCCCGGTCTCCCCGCGGGCGAAGGGTCCTCTTGCCGATCTTGCTGTTCATCGCGACCTGCGTGACCACGTACCTCGTCGGCCTGCTCACGTTCGGGACGGACGGCTGGCAATACTGTCTGGCGCTGATGACCATCCTCGGCTGCCACGAGGCGGGCCACTTCTTCCAGGCCCGACGGTACCGCGTGCCTGCCAGCTTCCCGTTTTTCATCCCCATCCCCGCGCCTCCCATCGGCACTCTCGGGGCGGTGATCGGCATGTCGCCGAGGATCATGGATCGGCGCGCCCTGTTCGACATCGGCATTACCGGCCCCCTGGCCGGGCTGGTGCCGACGCTGATCTGCTGCGTCGTCGGCGTCCAGCTCTCGCACCTGGCCGCGCTGGCGCCGAACGCGATCCGCTACGGCGACCCGCTTCTTTTGAAGCTGCTCTACCGCTGGCAATTCGGGCCGCTCCCGGACGGATACGACGTGATCATCAACCCGCTTCTCTGGGCCGGCTGGGTCGGGCTGCTGGTCACGGCGTTGAACCTGATGCCGATCGGGCAGCTCGACGGGGGCCACGTGCTCTACGCGCTGGTTCGCCGCCACGCGCATCGGGTGGCGACGCTCCTGCTCGTCGTGGCCGCGGTGGCCGTGATCGTTTTCGGCTATTACTGGTGGACGCTGATGCTGGTCCTGTTGGTCATCATGGGCCCAAAGCACCCACCCACCGTCCGGGACGACGTGCCGCTCGGTTTCTGGAGAACCCTGCTGGGATGGCTCACCCTGGCGTTCATTCTGTTGGGCTTCACCCCGAAGCCGTTTATCGTAACGTAGGCGGTCGCGTCCCGGTCAGCTTTCCTCAGACGCCACAATAATGACCCGCGAGTGTTCCGGCAGCTTCACCGCGGGATCGAGGGGACGCACCAGGCCGTTCTCCACGACGCCCTCGACGGCCACGGGACGCCGGCGGTGCTGCACGAGGTGAGCCTCGACTGGCGACGAGGGCGCGTCGGGTGGCAACTCGCGGGGCGGCATTTGCGGCTCGGCCGCGATCTGCTCGTCGCTTGCTCGACGCCCGGGGCTCCGCTGGTCAACTTCGGGGGTAGTCATGGGGGTGTTCCTGTCAGTACGCGGTGATCACGAAGATTGGCACTTCGCCCAACTCGCCGAAGACGTCGGGGATCTCGTCGTCCTCCCGGTCGTACCGCCAGATCACCCAGATCCGGCGGCCCGACGGCGCCTCCGCGAACATCTGGAAGGAGCCGTCCTTACGTTCGTCCAGGCTGAAGACGCGGTCGAACGCGGCCTCAACCTCCTCCACCGAGAGGCCGTGGGCATCGATCTTCTGTAGGTTCCACTCAATCCACTTGAACAGTCTCATGCGCGGGTTCCCTCTTCGATCAGGATACCCCGTTGAGGCAGTACGATCAAGCCACGTGCCAGTTTCCGATAACGGACCTGTCCCGTTCTCCCCACGGCAAGGTGGGGCGTCGGCCGGGGACTTCTTGTGCTCCCGGGAGCAGCAGGCTTACAATGCACGAGAGAATCGGAGCGCGGTTCTCTCGATCCCAATTCATTGCAGAGGAGTGGCGAATGTCATCCGAGTACACGAGCATTGCCTTCGACGTCCGGGGCGGGGCCGCCCGGCTTACGCTGAATCGGCCGCCGCTGAATGTCCTGAACCTCGCCATGATGAAGGAGATGAACGTTGCCTTGGAGGCGCTCGCGTCTGAGGACGACGCCAAGCTGTTGGTGATCGACCATGAGGGGCGGGCTTTTTCGGCGGGGGTAGACGTCAAGGACCACACGGCCGACAAGGTCGAGGAGATGATCGAGGTCTTTCACCGAGCGTTCCGGCTGCTGGGCGCGCTGGAACTGCCCACGCTCTCCGTCGTCAACGGGGCGGCCCTGGGCGGCGGCTGCGAGTTGGCCGCGTTCTGCGACATGGTCGTCGCCTCGGAGAAGGCCACGTTCGGCCAGCCGGAAATCAAGGTGGGCGTCTTTCCGCCCGTCGCCGCGGCGATCCTACCCCACCTGATCGGCCGGAACCGCGCGCTCGAGATGATCCTCACCGGCGACGCGGTCGGGGCCGAGGAGGCGCGGCAAATGGGCCTCGTCAACCGGGTTTTCCCGGCCGACGGCTTCGGCGAGAAGGTCGACGAATTCATCGCCCGACTGACGTCGTTGAGCGCACCCGTGCTGAAGCTGGCCAAACGGGCCGTTGACCGGGGGCTGTACGTGAGTGTCGACGAGGCGATGTCGGGAGTTGAAGAGATCTACCTGGGCGACCTCATGCGCACCGAGGACGCCCACGAGGGGTTAAATGCATTTATGGAAAAACGCAGGCCGCAGTGGAAGAATAGATAGCCGCCGCCGGGATCGAGCCAGTTAGCCCGCGGCTTTTGGCCGGGAGAATGAACACGGAGGCACGGAGAATACGGAGGGAAGATTCTGGGTTGGGTGTTGATAATCTGCCCGTGCTTTTTACACCGCTGAGAATCTCCGTGTCCTCCGCGCCTCCGTGGTAAGAAACCCGTCGCATCAAAAGTGTCTCGAACCGCTGCGTTTTTCAGGAACCGAGACTCAGTTCCCGTCGCGGAACTGATAGGAAGACAGACCCACTACATTCACCCAAACGATGTCCATGAATGGAATCTTCACTCCGTGGCGAGAAACTCAAGTCCGATCCGCGACCGCACTTCAGAACGGCCAGATCAGCGGGGCGAGGGCCACCGTGGTGGTCCACATCAGCAGGTTCAGCGGGATGCCGATCTTCAAATAGTCGGAGAAACGGTAGCCGCCGGGACCGTAGACCATCAAGTTCGTCTGGTATCCCAGTGGCGTGGCAAAACTGGCCGAGGCGGCGATCATGATCGTGATCACGAACGGCATGAAGCTGACGGCGAGCCTCTCGGCCGTGGCCAAGGTGACGGGAAACATCAGCGCCGCGGCGGCGTTGTTGGTGATGACCTCGGTGAAAAACGTGGTGAGTCCGTAGATGATCGCCAGCGCGACCCAGGGGTTCTCGCCGACGACCGCCAATAACGTTTCCGCGATGACGCGGGCAGCGCCCGTCTTGTCCAGCGCGCGGCCGATGCCCAGCGCCGCGGCGATCACGACCAGCACCGGCCAATTGACGTTGCGCCGCGCGGTGCTTGCCGAGCAGCACCGCGTCAGGATCATCAATCCCGCGGCCAGCATTGCGGCCACGAGCATGCTGAGCCATCCCAAGGCGGCGGCGGCAACCATCGCGGCCAGGACCAGCAGCGCGATCCATGCCCTGTCGTGGCGCCGCGGGATTGAGTCCTCCATGGCGCTGACGAGGAAGAAGTCGCGCGAGTTGCGCTGCTGCTCCACGAAAGAGGGGGGCGCTTCCATCAACAGGGTGTCGCCCGGCGTGAGGACGATGTCGCCGACCTTGGACCGGACGCGCTCGCCGTTGCGGGCCACGGCGATCACGGCCGCGTTGTAGACGCTGCGGAAGCGGCCGTCGCGGATCGACTTGCCCACCAGCGGGCAGGTGTCGGAAACGACCGCTTCCACGAGGGACCGCTGATGGCGAGGGGCGTCCAACTTGAAAACCTGCTCGGTCGCCGGCTTCAGGCCGCGGATCTTTTGCAGGTCCTTGACCGACTCGACGATCCCGACGAACACCAGCCGGTCATTTGCCTTGAGGCGTCGCTCGGAACCGACGGCCACCAAGACTTCCTCCTGACGCTGAATCTCCATCAGGTACATGCCCGGCAGGTGACGCAGGCCCGCCTGCTCGATCGACCTGCCCACCAGCGGGCTGTCGGGCTCCACGAGCATCTCGACCGTGTACTCGCGAGGGTCCCGCATCTTGCTCATCACCGGCTGGCGCTCCGGCAGCAGCCAGCGGCCCACCAGCAGGAGGTAACCGGCGCCCACCAGTGCACAGGGCACGCCCAGCCAGGTGATGTCGAACATCCCCAGTCCTGGCAGGTCCGTGTCGGCGATGAGGAGCCCATTGACGACGAGGTTCGTGCTGGTACCGATCAGGGTGCACATGCCGCCAAGGATGGCCGCATAGCTGAGCGGGAGCATCAGCTTCGACGTGCTCAGGCCGAGCTTCTTGGCCCAGTCGGCGACGGCCGGGATCAACATGGCCACGACGGGCGTGTTGTTGAGGAACGCGCTGAGGCCGGCCACCGGCCCCATCAGCCGCAGTTGCGCCCCCAGGAGCGTGCGCGGCCGACCCAGCAGCCGCTGCCCCAGCCAGTCGACCCCGCCGGTTTCGCAAAACCCCGCAACCACGATAAAGAGTACGCCGACCGTCACCAAACCCGGGTTGCTCAGCCCGGAGAGCGCCTCGGACACGCTCAGCACGCCCAAGCGCCACTCACCCTCTTTGGGAACGGGGATTACCATAAGCAACGTGAGTCCGCCCATCAGCACAACGTCGGCGGCGGCGCGAGTGAAGATCAGAAGCCCCAGCACCAGGGCGAGCACCAGAACCGTGACCCACGCATCGAACCCCATAAAGACCTCTCCTTCGTCGGAATCATCTCCAGGGAAACGTCAAGCAATCAGGATTCACCCCAGGTGAGGCGCCGGCGCTTTTTTCCAGGTCGTGCCGGGCTTCTCCACCGTGTAATAGACCCGGATGTCTTCGGTCTCCTCGAACACGCGGGGGACCAACTGGACCGGCATGCCGATCCGGATCGCTTCGGCGGGGATCGAGTCGCCGAACCAACCCAGGGCCCGGCCGCCCTCGGCAAGCTCGACCACGGCGATCGTGTAGGGCACTTCGTCGTCGAAGCCCGTGGGGGCCGCGTCGATCCGGGTGTAGGTGTAGAGGGTCCCTTCGCCGCCGTACTCGTGGAACTCGAAGTCTCCCGACATGCACTCGGGGCAGTCGGCCCGGGGGGGGAACGTGCGAAAGCCGCAGTCCTTGCACCGCGAGCCCATGAGCCGGCCGTCCTTCAGGTGGAGGGCGAAGTCTTGCACCTTCGAGTACGGCACGAAGCTGATTTTTCCGAACCAACTGAACACGACTTGGTCCCTCCTCTGGGAAAAAGGGGACAGGTCCAATTTGTGC
>JBDRTC010000677.1:0-3731 GCA_043824335.1 Planctomycetota bacterium
GCGTGGAAATGCAGACGTTCGACCTGAGCCCCAGCCTGGGCGAAGACGCGCTGGTCGAGCGCATCGGCAGCATCGACAACGATTACGTTGCCAGGACGTCTGCTTTCCTGCCCCTTGTGCTCTTGTTGGCCGAACAATCCCGAACGGTCTCCACGGCCGACTGGGATCCCGAGACCCAACGGGCTTCGGAGCGCCTGTTGAAGCTGAGCACGCTCACCGAGCTGACCGCGATGCTCTCGGGGAGCCAGTTGTCGTTCCCCTTGGATTACGACACCGACCCGAACGTCGTCAACTCCGAGAAGCTGCGGCAGAACCTGAACGTCCTCAAGCTGCCGATGATCGAGCTGATGATCTATTCGGCCCGCCGATCGAGAATCGCCATGACGATGGAGATGTACCAGGAACGCCTGGAAACGTCCCTGCCGGAAGACTGGGACAACGTGATGGAAAAGATGGAGGCATTGCGGGAATCCGACCCCAGAATGGAGGCTTGGAAAGAGCTGGAACGGCAGGAGCAAGTGCTCAGGAAGGCCAGGGGCAACCTGCAGAACAACGTCCCGATCGAGTCCTTGCCGCCGCCGTTGGAGCCCGCCGCCGCCGAAAACCTGGAAAAACTGGCCCAATCGATGCTCAACCTCATGAAGGACGCGCCGAAGTCTCTCGATCCGGCGGCGGGCGGCGACGTCCACGAGCAACTCCGAACGCAAACTGCCGAATTGCTCGACACCCTGTCCACCGTTCCCGGGCTGGTTGCCGCGGATCCCGTCGCCGACGCGGAGCCGACGGAGCTGATGAACGAACTGATGCAGACGCTTGCCGTCCATTTCTCGACCGTGCCCCTCTTGCAGGCCCGAATCCGGCTTGAACGAGCGATGCTGGAGCCGATCCGCGTCGATCCGGCCAAGGCGCTGGCGATCGCCGCCGAGAACCGCCGCGACTGGATGAACGCCCGGGCCGCGCTGGTCGACGCCTGGCGGCAGATCGAAGTGACGGCCAACGACCTGGAAAGCGACCTCGACGTGGTCTTCAGCGGCGACCTGGGCACAACCGAAGAACACCCTTTCCGCTTCCGGAGCACGAACGGACGGCTTCGGGTGGGGCTGGAGTTCGACGCTCCGCTGACCCGCCTGGCGGAGCGCAACAGCTATCGCGAGATCCTGATCCGCTTCCAGCAGGCCCGACGCGACTATTACGCCATCGAAGACCGCATCGACCAGAGCCTGCGCCAGACGTTCCGCACCATCGACTTGAACCGGCGAAATTTCGAAGTCAGCCGCAAGGCCGTGGGCGTGGCGATCGACCAGGTTGAGGAACGCCAGCTCAAATTGCTCACGCCGCCGAAACCGGGCCAGAGCTCGCAGTTCGGCGAAACCTTGGCCCAAAACCTGGTGGACGCCTTAACCGCTTTGCTCCGCGCACAGAACGAATTCCTTGGTGTCTGGGTCGACCAGGAGGTCCAGCGCTTGAGCCTGGACCTCGATCTGGGCACGATGGAGTTGGACGCCCAGGGCATGTGGATCCCGTCGGGGCACATCAGCGGGGAAACGCTCGATAGCGGGCCGAACGCGGGCGAGCCGAACCGGTTCGGCCCCCTGGAATTGCCCGAGATCAGTCCCCCGCCGGATCCCCAGATGCGGTTCGACGTACAGTTCTCTCCCCCTGCCGACGGAGGGGGCATCCGGCAAGTGTCGGCGATCCGAGACGTGCCCGCCGTCCACGCGCCCGACCGCCCAACTCGCCACGCCGCCCTGCACGGCGCCGGCTTGTAGCGCGAAACGGTTGGGATAGAGAAGTCTCCGCGATCCGCTCCCGACCGCTTCTTGCCCTTTGCGGGAATCAAAAACACCCCCTATTGGGATGTGTTGGCGGTAGGAAGGCCGCAGCCACCTATTAACGCCAGGTAGTGTGCAGGCCGGGAAACATCTGCTATACTGTGAAGTTGGGTCAGACGATGGTCACGCTTTGTCCCTGGTCGCCGTAACGGCCGTCGGCCGATCAACGCAACCCGTTGCGAGGCAGCGAGATGACCACGCTTCTGGAAGACCCGATGCCGGTCATCTTCCTCGGGATTATTGCCGAGGCCGTGCTGGCGATGATCTTCGCATCCACCCGACAAGGCCTGGTCGCCTGGGTTATGCTCGGCGTGCTGGTTTTGGTGTTCGCCGGCGTGGCGCTGGAGCTGTGGGTGGTCACCGACGTGGAACGGGTCGAGGCCACGCTCGACGCCGCCGTCGCCGCCGTGGAAGCCAACGACTGGCCCCGGCTCCAGCAATGCCTTTCCGACGGCGCCATGCGCACCCGTGCCCGGGCCGTTTCCGTCCTCGGCCAGGTGGAATTCAACTCGGCGAAGCTGAGCAACCTCCGAGTCGAGGTGAACCGCCTGACGAGCCCACCAACGGCCCAAGCCGAGTTTCACGGCTCGGTCCGCTTCGAGCCGAAAACCGAGTTCATCCCGTACCGCTACTACGCGGCGGAGTTCATCGTCGAACTGCGGCTGGTAAACGATCGGTGGCTGGTTACCGATCACGTCGAGTGCCACGAAATCCGCTGAGGCCCGTCGGAACGCTCACTCGGTCTCCGGCGGCTCACCGTAGCCGGGCAACTCCTCGACGGGGGGCGCGGCGTGGTGAAAGCCGTAGGGCCCGTACGGCCAGGGCGGATAGGGCAAGCGTCCCAGCCCGTAGGGGTTCCCCCAGGACCCAAACGGCGTGGTCCACGGCCCTTGCGGATTACCCCAGGGACCGTAGGGAGTGGCCCCTTCGCGGTACGGTCGCTGCCACTCGCCATAAGGGCGAATCGCTTCGCCCTCGCCCCAGGTTTCCACGATGTGCATCCGGTCGGCGCTGTCGCCGACGCGGATCGTGCTGCGATGGTGCCGATAGGCACTTTGGCGAAAGCTCGCGTCGCCCCGCACGTAGGGAGTCTTCTTGGGGGCGAACTGGGCCACCCGCTTCCCGGTTGCCGGGTCGTGAGTGAACGAGGAAGGCTGAAAGATCCAACTGGCGGCCTCCGCCCGGCCGGCGAAAACCAGCGCGATCGCCGAGAAGGCGACCAGGGAACAAAGGTGTCGTGTCATGGGGAGTCTACCTGGTGCTGTGCGTGGTCTCGCTCGACCACGACTCTGTCGGGAAATCTGCGTTCCTTCCCAACGGCTCCTTCGGGCCGCGCGAAGCGGCCGGTTGCGGGATCGTCCCCCCTTTGGTCGACCCCGCCGACGTTTCTCCCCATGGGCTTTACAGCCCTCACTACTGCGGACGTTCGACCAGCAATTCTCCTTTCTCCGGATCGTACACGTAGCGATGGTTCGCGCGCAATTCGGGCAGTTTGATCCCGTTAGGCTGGAGGATCTCGCGTTCGAACTCCTCCTGGGTTTTCGGGAAGTGCCCGTTTGTAGCCTTGTACAGGTTCAGCGCCTGGGGAACCTGTATCCGGTACGCGGCCATCTCCTGGGTCCGCCAGAAAGTCGACACTGGCGTGGTGATGAACCCCGGTGCGTAATGGCCTTTGCGCCCAGCCCCCACGTCGGCCTTCTCCCGAACCACGCCTTCCGCCGGCGGCGGCAGCGGGACCACACCCGTTTGCGGCATGGCCGCGGCGCCCGGATTGGGCTCGGCGCCGGTCGGTGTGGCCGGCGCGGGGGCCGACGCTTCCTGCGCCGAAGCACTGGCAGGCGGAGCGGGCGAGAAGGGGTCGACCACCACGCCGACCGCTTCCGGAGCCGCCGACCGGCC
>JBDRTC010000678.1:0-5238 GCA_043824335.1 Planctomycetota bacterium
CTCCCGCCATGGCCGCAGGACTGACCGACCATGTCTGGTCTCTCCGCGAATGGTTAGCCTACCCAGCGGTGCAACGCGAATAGGACACGAGGGATCCGTTTGGCTGGGGCTGGAATGCGTTTGGCACGCTTGGCATGACGATTCCCCCGCTTGTCTCGCTCGACGTCTTGTGGATCCTCCAGATCCTGCTCGTCTTGGTGGGCCACGTCTACAGCCTTTGGGCGGCGCAGCGCGTGTCGGTCAACATGTTCGGAAACCGTCAGGCGGCCTTTCGCAGCCAACTGCCCATGCTCGTGGGCATGATCTCGTTCAGCATCTTCAGCCTCTGGCTGCTGAAACAACCGATGGAGATGCGAACTTCAGCGATGTAACCTGTCGTTTTGCCCTGTCACCGGGTCAGCCGCAACCCGCCGACGCAAAGGACAGGTAGCGGATTTCATCCCATGGGCCTACAATTCTGCTATGATCAAACCGGATGAAGCCCTTCGACTGGTCGTCGACGCAGTGCCCTCGAACCCGCCGCGCATGGTG
Source organism: Planctomycetota bacterium (assembly GCA_043824335.1). Classification (GTDB taxonomy): domain Bacteria; phylum Planctomycetota; class Planctomycetia; order Pirellulales; family Thermoguttaceae; genus JBDRTC01. The sequence continues at coordinate 532 of JBDRTC010000678.1, forward strand.
CCGTTGGCCGAGGCGTGCCGACTCCAACTGGCCGAACCGATCCTGGCCGATCGCGACTACCCGCCCTTTCCCCGCGCTATGATGGACGGCTACGTGGTCCGCACGGCCGACGCCGCCAAAACGGTCCAGGTCGTCGGCGAAGTCGCCGCCGGCCACGACGTCCGCACCCCGGTCGAAAGCGGCAAGTGCCTGGAAATCATGACCGGCGCCCCCTGTCCGCCGGGCACCGAGGCGGTCGTCCCCAAGGAACAGGTTCGCCGGGAAGGTCGCCAGGTCGTCCTTCCCGAACGCATCACGCCGGGCCAACACGTCACGGGCCAAAGGGAAGCGAATGCCGTGCCGGTCAGCCCGTTCTCGAACCCGGCCAGACGATCACCCCGCTGGCGATCGCCGTCGCGGCGTCTTTCGGGCTGAAGTCGCTACGGGTGATCCCTCCCCCTTCGATGGCGGTCATTACCACCGGCGCCGAGCTGATCTCGCCCGATGAAAGCCTCCGTCCGGGACAGATCCGCGATTCAAACGGCCCCATGTTGGTAACCATGGCACGCGATATGGGCCTTCAGCCGCCTTGCCACCTGCACGCCGAGGATCGCCTCGATGCAATCTCCGAAGCGCTCGCGAAAGTCGCCGACCGGCAGATCGTGCTGCTCACCGGCGGCGTGTCGGTCGGGACCTACGACCTGGTTCCGCAAGCCCTGGCCCGGTACGGCGCCGAGGTGATCTTTCACTGGGTCAGCCAGAAGCCGGGGAAACCGCTCCTGTTCGGGCGGAAAGGCTCGCAGTCGATCTTCGGGCTGCCCGGCAACCCCCTGGCCTGCCACTTCTGCTTCCATCGCTACGTGGCCGCTGCCGTAAGACGCACGGAAGGACAGCACCCGGTTGCGGATCCGGTGCTCGGAAAGCTGACCCGGCCGATTCAGCCCAAGAGGGGGCGAACGTATTTTGTCGCGGCGCTGGCCCGACGCGGCGTCGAAGCGGATCCCAACTGGGAGGTGCACCCCTTGCCGGGAACCAGCTCGGCCGACGTGTTTGCCTCGGCCGCGGCCAACTGCTACGCCGAGCTGCCGCCCGGAGAGGCCCCGCTGCCGGCAGGCGAGACGGTCCGTTTCACCTGGATCGGCAACGCTCCCTGGCCCAACTGAATCGGCAACCCGCGCCATGGAACACGTCATGAATCCAATCCACGTCATAGGCCGCAAAAACCACGGCAAGACCACGCTCATCGTCGACCTCGTCGGCCGGCTGAACGAGCAAGGCGTGCGCGTCGGAACGATCAAACACACCAGCCATGCTCACGAACTCGACACCCCGGGCAAAGACTCCCATCGTCACCGCGTGGCGGGGGCCAGCCCGGCCGCGATCGTCAGCGACGGACTCGTCGCCCTCTATATCCAACGCAACCTCGACACCGACTGCTACGATCAACTCGCCCCCCTCTTCTCCGACTGCGACCTGGTTCTCGTGGAAGGCCATTCGGGCTCCCCGGCGGTGAAGGTCGAGGTCTGGCGTCGAGAGGCCGGCGGGCCTCCCCTGGCCCTGGCGCGGGACGACGTCGCCGCCGTCATTACCGACGATCCGATCGAGACCGACGCCCCCGTCTGGCCCCGCAGCGACCTTGCTGCCCTGGCCCGGCACGTCCTGGCCCTGCTCCACCCGGGCTCCCGACCCTAACGGGCCCCTCCGATCCGGCACGGCCGGTTGACCGCCGTCAGACTCTCGTTAGCCGGCATGTCCCTCCGCAGCGACGCCACGGAACGCGCGCTCGCGTCGAGTCGAAATGAAGTGGCTCCGGTTGCCGGTCCGATGACTCAGAAAGCCGAGATCCGCTCTTCCACTCCCGTTTTCACTTTGCAAACTTAGTGAGCATAAGTCGCCTGCCGAGGCATAAACGTGTCGCAACCCAACCTCTCCCCGACCCGTCATTGGTCGTTGGCCATCCTTGGCTGTGGGCTCCTGATCGTCGGGGTCGTCTATCCCGGCTTCGGGCAAGTCGTGATCGTCGATCTTCCTTCCAACGACCCTCCCTCCACTCCGGAACTGCTTTGGCTCGCTGCGCCGAGTAACGCAAACACGGCCAATTCCCTGCCGGCGCCGCCCGAAACCTCGGTCGATGAGGACCCGGCGTACGGCTGCTGTGACGCCGACGCTGGTTGCGGCGATTGCCCCAACGGATGCTCATGCGGATGCCCCAAAGGGTGTTCCGCCGGCTGCTCCTGCGGGTGTGGCGGCGGCAAGGCCGTAAAGGCGGCGGCCAAGAGCCACAAGATCCTCTTCTACGATAACGACTTCAGTTACCTGCTCGATCCGTGCTACAGCGATTGCTACCTGGGCGACAGCCTCAAGCGTCTCTCGGCCGGCCACTGCATGACGCTCGACGTCGGCGGGCAGTTCCGCTTGCGTCAGCATAGCGAGCGGAACCACCGCAAACTTGGCCTCACCGGCAATGACGACGACTTCCTCCTCTACCGCACCCGCCTCTACGCCAACGCGGAAATCGGCGACGGCCTTCGCGCGTATGCCGAGATGATCGACGCCGTGAGCAACTACGAGACCTTTTCACCGCGGCCCATCGAGGAAAATCGGACCGACCTGCTCAACCTCTTCGGCGACGTCCGCCTGCACAACGGCTCTGGCGGCGAACTCTGGGCACGGCTCGGACGCCAGGAGTTGCTCTACGGGGCCGAACGCACCGTATCCCCGCTCGACTGGGCCAACACCCGCCGCACCTTCGAAGGCTACAAGGCCTTCTGGAAGGGCGACTGCTGGAACGTCGACGCCTTCTGGACGCGCCCCGTCGTGACCGACGTCCGCAATTTCGACAGCCCCAACTACGACCAACAGTTCATGGGCGTCTACGCCTCCCGACACGGCTGCAAGGACCGTATCGTCGACCTCTACTACCTCAGGCTCGACAACGACGCCGCGGACTTCGATTACCACACGTTCGGCGGCCGCATTTTCAAAGAGCATGGACCGTGGATGCTCGAAGTCGAAGCGGCTTATCAGTTTGGTGACTTCGAGGTTTTCGATCACTCCGCGGGAGCGTGGACCTGCGGCCTGGGCCGGAAGTTCGACAACTTGCACTGGAAGCCCACTCTCTGGGCCTACTACGACTGGGCGTCGGGCTCCGACGAAATCAACAACGGCTAACGCCAAGCTCAGCCGCGGGGCAATCGCCCGTCCGCTGGAGCGCTTTGTTCGCTCATCCCTGGATGACATGGTTTACTATGACCATTCCTGCTAACCGGCAGCATTCCACTTTCGCTTACTTTCGCAATTCAACTTAGTCTTTTGTGATTCTTACAGATATGTCTTTAGGTAAAGCGATATTTACTGCTACTTGCATGGCCTTCATTGTCCCTGCTGGCACGACACAGGCTTCACAGCATCCTTTTGTTTGCAACAACTCCCTCGCTATTAACAAAATCGGGTTTTCTTCGGGTCCTAACGTCATTATGGCATCGACCGGTGAGATTGTGCAAATCTGTCTTGCGAATTCCTTTATGGTTTCGCAATGAGATACGAATTCGAAGGTCACGTTTTGGCTGTCCTCGGATTCGGCTGTCACAACAGTATTGAAGTTGCAGATGCCGGGGTCAATTTGCACTCTTATCTTCATTGGTTTCTCCTTTTACCTTCTAGCATAAAAAGGCGAGCGCGGAGATTCAGTTTAACCGTCCCGTGGGGTGCCCACAATCGCCCGGAGCCCCTCTGGCGGGCCGTGTGGCAGTAGGGAGAACCGTCGATGTTGGCGGCCTTCCGCTCGGCCAGCCGCCCCTGTTCCTCCAATGAGGGCGCTGACGCGAACTCCGCCGTACGGGCGTAGCCGAGAATCCGTGGCGTCATTTCATCCCCCTATTCCCTGGTACACCCCGTGGAAAATGACGCTCGCCATTGACGGTGGGGAAAGCCAATCGCCCATCCCCAGATGGGGGGAATTATCGCGCATCGCGATTGCCGTTCACATCCCCTTCTTGTTTTCCTGCCTAGTCTTGCGAAGTTACCGAGTTTCACGCGATCTTCCATGTGCGTTTCGGATCGGGGTGCCGGGCGCAAATCAACGGTGCCCGACGGCGAAAAACCGCACAACCCGAGGCGTGGCCAAAACTGGTCTTGAGGCCCGATTTCAACCTGTTATCATCAAAGAGGTTGCGCGGAAAAAAGTGAGCCCGCGAACCGCCGAACCGGGCCGTTTAAGTTCTCCGGCCAGACGCCGACAAAACGCCGTAACCAACGTCATCCAAATGCTTTACGTCGACCGCTTTTGTTGGACGGGAAATCCGGGATTGGAAAAAGACTGTAAGTGCCTTTGTATTCGAGACTTACGCCAATCGTCTCCGGCCAACTCGCGTTTTTCCCGGGACCTACCGCATGGGCACGTGGCCTGGGACCCCAAGGCACTCACCCGCTGACCTCAGTCTCAGTAGGGTGTACGAAGTACACCATGTGGGACGGAACGACGGAGCATGTCTCAGAGGAGTGGTGTACTTCGTACACCCTACCTCCTACTGGACGGTGCGTCCGCGGCGGCTGCTCGGCCGCCTTACGGCCTGACGAGGACCTTCATCAGTCCGTCTTCACGCTGATACAAGCGGTCGAACCATGCCGGGGCTTCTTCGAGGGGGGCCACGGCGCTGATGAGCGGATCGACCTGGATGGTGGCGCGGGCGATCAGGTCGAGGCAGGCGGGGTATTCGCCTGAGGAGG
>JBDRTC010000679.1:0-3015 GCA_043824335.1 Planctomycetota bacterium
CAAGCCGTGCTTACCGCGGCCTATGCCACCCACCCCGAACGATTCGTCCAGCACCCGCCACGACCGCTGCCGCTCCCACGCGAAGTCTGGATCAACCCTCCGGCCGACGCGCCGCAACCCCGTATACTACAACTACCGCGCAACACTAATTTCGTCCCGCAGTTGTCTCAAACCCATTGACACGTTCCGTAACCCCTTTGTCAGATGGCGACTTGCGCGAATCGCGCATCGGTCTACGGAACCGAAGGTTAGAGGTTCGAGTCCTCTGGGGTGTACTTTCATCGTTCCGCTCCTCGGGGCGGTGCGAAGCGATGCAGATTGGTGCCGATCGATGCGGTATCTCTTAGTTTTGTCGGGAGTTGCGGCGATCTTCGGGTCGCCGTCTTCTTTGCGCTCCGGGCGGCCTTCGGTTGAGTTTGATGCGATCCGCAACCTTTCCGATGCGGGGCGTTCGGCACCATTTTGGGCACCCGAGGGCACCAGATACTTGCCCACCGGCCGCCGCCCGTCGATGGGCAAGATTCGAAGCCTGGGCAATTCAACGTCACGACGACGCCAAGTTGTCCAGGCTCCGATGGGCGGGCAACGATAGCAGGCTGCGGCGGATTCTTCTGCGATTTCTTATTACGCTGCGGATGACACGGCCGATTCTGCTGGTGCGTATCTCCCTCGATCTTTGTTCTCGTCTCCCGCCCAGAAATCATCCGTGAAACCCGCCCTCATCTTAAGCTCCATGTAAGCGCAATAGAGGGTCGGCACGATGAAGGTCGTGAACGGCTCGATGAGCATGCCGCCGAACACCGGCAAGGCCATCGTTCTGGCTACGTCGGCGCCCCGGCCCGTGGAAATCAGGACCGGCACGAGCGCCACCAACGTGGTGACGGTGGTCATCACACACGGACGAATGCGTTTCAGGCCGGCATCGTAAATCGCGTTGCGAAGGTCCTCGACGCTGCGGATCGTGCGGCGCGCCAGCGTCTCCCGCATGTAGGTGGCCATGACAATACCGTCGTCGGCAGCCAGGCCGAACAGCGCGATGAAGCCGACCCACATCGCGGTGTTCATGTCGACGCCCATCAGTGCCACGGCAATCATGCCTCCGCTAGCCGCGACGGGAATGCCCGAAAAGACGACCAGCGCGAGGGGGAAATTGCGGAAGTGGAGATAGTGCAGCAGCAAGTTGATCAACACGACGGTCGGCACGATCCACATCAAACGCAGGTTCGCTTCGATTTGATTCTGGAACGACCCGACCGCTTGCAGCTCGAAATTCCCTTCGGGAAATTTCAACTCACCGTTTTCGCGCGCCGATCGCAACGAATCCATCACCGCTTCGACAGTCTCCAGGTCGCCCGCGGCGCCGGACGGCGAAAAGGAGACGTGCGCCACCAGGCGGGCGTCCTCGCTGTTAATGGCACCAGGTCCCCACGTGGTAGTGACCTGGGCGAGTCGCTCCAAGGGAACAACGTCGCCGGTGTGGGTAACGACCGGCACCTGACGCAGTTCATCCACGCGTTCCCGGACGTCGCGCTGGTAGCGGATCTGAATCGGATAGCGTTCGCGGCCTTCGACGGTCGTGGTCACGTCCAGGCCGCCCAATCCGGCGGACACGATTTGGTTGACCATCATCGTTGTCATGCCGTAGCGGGCCGCTTCCTCGCGGTCCACCTCGAACTCGAAGTACGGCTTGCCCATCACGATGTCGGGATTGACGGTCCCCGCGTTGACGTGGTGGAGCTTTTTCATCTGTTCGGCCACGGCCAGCGACGCTTCGCCCAGTCCTTCCAAGGTGTCGCCGTAGATGCGCACGGCCATCGGCGCCTTGATGCCGCTTTGCAGCATGACGACGCGGCCTTCGATGGGCTGGAGCGGCGAGGCCGGGGTGATGCCCAGCAGCGTGGCCACCGAGTTGATTTCGTCCCAGATTTTCCTTTCGGTCATGCCGGGGCGCCACTTGTCGCGAGGTTCGAGCATGACGTAGGTTTCGACCATCGCCGCCGGGGCGGGATCCAGGGCCGATTCGATGCGGCCGATCTTGCCGAGCACGTCTTTGACTTCGGGAATCTGCCGGATCATCACGTCTTGCGTTTGCAGCACCTCCATCGCCTGGGAAAAACTGACGGCCGGATACATGCTGGGCATGTAAAACCAGCTCCCTTCGTCCAGCGCGATCCAGTCGTCGCTCTTCAGCCCGGTAAAGGTATGCTTCGCCGTCACGTAACCGGGCACCTGGTTGAGATCGGCGCCGAACGTCGCAAACAGCTTCTCGACCGGGCGGAGCACGGTTGGCAAGCCAATCCAGGCTCCCACCCCTAACACAATGATCATTGCTGGAAACGACAGCATCAGCATCTTGTGCTTTAGCGCAAGGCGCAGCCTGCCGGCATAGATCCACCGAACGAACCGACTGGCAGGGTTCTCCTCCATCGACCGAATCTTCTCTCGCGTCATCCACCAACCAGCCAGAAAGCCGGCTGCGGCAGCCGCGGCGGTCACCCAGAGGAGACTACCCGCCATGTGGTTGCCCCAGACGAAAAAACAGAGACCGCCACTGAGACCGGCAAACGCCAGCCCCGCCGCGATGCTCGCCCACCGCGGCGTGCGTGAACTCTTCAGAAAGACGCGACAGAGCATCGGCACGACCGTCACCGCCACGATCAGGCTGGCGGCCAGGGCAAAGGTCTTCGTCCAGGCCAAAGGCGCGAACAGTCGATGGTCGCGGCCAGTCAAGAGAAACACGGGCAGAAAGCTGACGACCGTGGTGCTGACCGCCGTGATCACGGCCGGCACAACTTCGGCGGCCGATTCGCGAATGACTTCCAGCCGACGTTTTGGACCGCCGGGCGCACCTTCCGCCTCCCAATCGCTCAAGCCGCCGTAAATGTTCTCCATAATGATGATTCCCATGTCCACCATCGTGCCGATGGCGATCACAATGCCCGCCAATGACATGATGTTGGCGTCCACGCCGAACATTTTCATGGAGATGAACGCCATCAGCACGGCCATCGGCAA
>JBDRTC010000680.1:0-3393 GCA_043824335.1 Planctomycetota bacterium
CCCCAGTGCGTGACGCCCTGGGGCACCGCTGCGCTCAGCCACCAGCCACCCACATACTTGGGTAACACGAAGCACCGGGATCCGGCCAGATAATGGCGAGAAAGAAGGAGAGGATTCTTGATGAGAGCATGCCGACGTCTACTCGATCGAGCCACGTTTGATGCTGACTCTGCCCACGTTGAGAACACACGAGCGGTTTCGCCGAGGGCAACGACGATAAACCCAATGCACATGCTGGGGAGCGTTCTCGGCGGTTGGCTCGTCTTCGCTCTTTGCGGCGAAGTCGGGGCCCAGGAGGAATGGACGCGTTTTCGAGGGCCGGATGGCACGGGGATCAGCACCGCGAAATCGATCCCCCTCGCGTTCGGGGAGTCGGACTATCGCTGGAACGTCGAATTGCCGGGAAGCGGCCACTCGTCGCCCGTGCTCTGGGGCGAGAAAATCTTTCTCACCTGCGAAACCCCGGAGGAAGGCGAGCGGTTGGTGGTGTGCCTGGCCGCCGCCGACGGTCGGGTCCTCTGGACGTTCAAGGATACGTTCGAGCCGTACCGCAGCCACCGATTTAACAGCTTCGCCGCGTCGACGCCGGCGGCCGACGCCGACCGTGTCTACATCTCCTGGGTCTCGGGAGAAACCTTCATCGTGCTCGCGCTCGATCACGAAGGCAGCCAGGTTTGGAAGCGCACCATGGGCGACTTCAAGAGCATGTTCGGGGCGGGGGCCTCGCCCATCGTGCTCGACGGCGTCGTGATTGTGGGCAACGACCACGCCGGCGAGACCTGTTTCCTCATCGGCCTCGATGCGACAACCGGCGAGACTCGCTGGAAGCTGCCGCGGAGAACCGGACTGGCCTCGTACGTCACCCCCGCCGTGTATCGCCCGAACGATGGGCCCGTGGAGGTGATCTTCGTCAGCCCCGCGCACGGAGTAACGGGCGTCGATCCTCGCACGGGCAAAGTCAACTGGGAGTTGGGCGGGCTGTTCAAGCTCAAGAACGTGGCCTCTCCGGTGATTGCCGGCGAGCTGGTGTTTGCCAGCGGCGGTCAAGGCGCCGGCGGCACGGAATCGGCGGTCGTCCGCCGGGGCGACGGGCCCTCGGGCCGCAAGCCCGAGCAGGCGTACGTCATCCCCTCCGGCCTCCCCTACGTACCCACGCCGGTCGTCTTCGGAAAACACCTCTTCCTTTGGAGCGACCGCGGCATAGTGACCTGCGTCGAGGCGGCGACCGGCACGCAGATGTGGCAAGAGGAGGTCGGCGGCCAGTATTTCTCGTCGCCGATCTGCGCCGACGGACGCCTCTACGGCGTGAGCAAGAAAGGGGAGGTCGTTGTTCTCCAGGCCACGCCAGAGTACCAGCTCCTGGCCAAGAGCCAACTCCCCGAAGGCTCCTACGCCACTCCCGCGGTGGCCAACGGCTGCATCTACTTCCGCACGTTCGGCCGGTTGATCTGCGTGGGGGGAGACTGATCTGCGTAAGAAGCAACGATGAAACGCACACTGGTTGATCCCGATCACTTCTCGTCGCGCTTGAGCATGATGCCCTTGACCTGCACGCCGAGCACGCGAGTGTCGGTGTTCTTGCCGCCGTCTATGACGCCCTTGGGAACAAAAGTGTCGCTACGGAGTTCGACCATGACCTTGTCGGAGAACTGCTCCGAGGGCAGATCGAGGGTTTTTTCCCATTTCCCGAGCGGCACCGATTCGTCGAACACCAGGATGTCATCCATCAGAACTTGGAAGCGAACCGGGCCCGCCTTGGGCCGAAGCGTCTCGATACTAATCCACAAGTGCTGGGGGGGACGCCTGGGGTTGATGGGAACCAGGAGTTTTGCGCCGCCGTGCGTCCAGCGGAAGGGCTCAGAGCCGCTATACTCCTGGAAGTGGAAGCCGGACTCCAGGATTCCCTCGACCGGAGTGCAGCCGAGCACGACATCCAGGTAGGCCCCTTGCCCGTAAAGTGCAATGGCTTGCCAAACGCCCAACACAGGCGCAACAACGAGGACGAACAGGCCCAGCCACAGTTTTCCCGGGCCACGGAGATAATCCAACAGATCGATCCTCGTCACGCCAATGACTCCCCAAGGTTTCTTGTGCGGCGCTTTGGGCCTCGGTTAACGGGCCGTCGCGGGCAGTCAATACTCGGGGACCACTTCTCCCCCCCGCGGCGTTAATAACGCCTCGACGACGCCCCGATCGGTGGTAAACGACAGGACGTTTACGTGCCCGTCGGCGAACAGGAAGTTGCAGCCCCCGTTGTGCGCTGATCCCCAGTGGTTGTGGAAATTGACGCCCGGCTCATCGTGGAGGACTTTGGTCCCGAAGCGGGCGGTCCCCGCCGAGCCTCCCGTGAAGAAGGGCTCGTCGAAGTACCAGGTTCCCGACAGATAGTTCTTGGGATCGATCGACTTCTCACCGACCAAGAGCGTGTTCGACGTGCCGTCGGTGATCTCGGCGATGCGGAGGACGTTGGGGCGGGTCAAAACGACCATGCCGTTGGCGGCGTAATCGATCCTGCTCCACGGCCACCCGCCGGTGACGTAACTGCCGTACTCGTCAATCAACGGGGCCACCGTGGCCATTGCCGGCCGTCGGCTCGGGCAAGCATACAGCTCGACCGGGACTTTCCAGTCCCGCTTTTCAAAGACGTTGGGCTGCTCGATCCGCGGGAGAATGGAGAAGGCCCAACTCCCGGGTTGGTCGGGCCCAAGGCACTTGGGGTCGCCGATGCCCCAATAATAGGTGACGGCGCCGCTGCCTGGCACGTCGCCGGTGGTGGAGATGTAGGTCGAGCCGCCGCTGACGGTGGGGATTTGTTGGCTCGGGTCCCAGCCGCCGTTGCCCGGGAAGGCGCCAAAGCTGTCATGGTGCCCGAGCAAGGCGATCCCCATCTGGCGCAAGTGGTTGGCACAACGTGCGCGCGAAGCGGTCTCGCGGGCATATTGCACGGCGGCCAGCGTCAGGATCACAAGAACGCCGATCACGCCCATCACGACCAAAAGTTCCACCAGTGTGAAACCCCTCCGGGAGGAATCACGTCGAGCAAACAACGCAGCACCTCCCGTTGGACCGACGGGCGACAACGGGCCCAAAGAAGCATGGCGTTTTCTCGGCCAGCGGTGGGAACGCTCCGTCCCAGCGAAATGCGCCCCTGACCGCGGCCCCCTGGAAGCGCCGCCCGGCACCTTGACCGGGGTCACGCTTTGATCCGACCGGAACGCGGACACGCCGTAAACCACTTCAAAATCCCCCAGCCCGGGGAAACCGGAGACTAACAAGAGCCAATATATATCAATGACCCGCTTAAAGGGGTAAATCGGCGGTTTCACGGCGGCGGAGTTCGGTGAATTTTTGGAACCGGTTTTCTAATTCTCGGAGTAGGATTTCTCTTTTTTT
>JBDRTC010000681.1:0-13434 GCA_043824335.1 Planctomycetota bacterium
GAGTATCTGCGCCACCTGGCCGAGCAACAGGGGCTCGAACGGACGGCCCGAGGGTACGAACTCACGCCCAAGGCCTACCGTCTCTTCCAGGGCCGGCTCTTGGAGCGGATCTTCAGCAACCTGGCGCCCTCGCGGACCGGCCGCCATCAAGGGCCGGTCGTGGGCGAAGGGGCCGTCGAGCTCGACCAGACCAAGCCCTACGAGTTCGGCGATTCGCTGGCCAACATGGACGTCCCCGGAACGCTCATCAACGCCATGATCCGCAACGGCCCGGGCGTTCCGGTTCGGGTGAGCCAGGACGACATGGAAATCCACCGCACCCGAAACACGCCCAAGTGCGCCACCGTGGTGCTGTTGGACATGAGCGGCTCGATGCGCTACGCGGGGTTGTACATTAACGTGAAGCGGATGGGCCTCGCGCTGGAGGGGCTCGTGCGCCGCGAATACCCGGGCGACTACCTTCAGTTCGTCGAGCTGGCCACCTTCGCCAAGCCCCGGCACACGAGCGAAATCCCCACGCTGCTCCCCAAGCCGGTGACCACGTACGATCCGGTGGTTCGGCTGAAGGCCGACATGAGCAACGAGCAGATCACGGAGTTCGACGTTCCGCCCCACTTCACCAACATCCAGCACGGCCTCCAGCTCGCGCGGCGGTTCCTCGCCGCGCAAGACACGCCCAACCGCCAGGTCATCCTGATTACGGACGGATTGCCCACGGCCCATTTTGAAGAGCAATACCTCTATCTGCTCTATCCCCCCCACCGGCGAACCGAGACGGCCACAATGCGTGAAGGCCGGCTCTGCCAGCGCGAGGGAATCACGATCAACATCTTCCTCTTGCCCACCTGGTCGCAGTCCCGGGAAGACGTCCAGTTCGCGTACCGGCTGGCCGAATCGACCCGCGGCCGCGTCTTCTTCACCGCCGGCAAGGACCTCGACCGCTACGTCGTCTGGGACTATCTCAACCACCGCCGCGAGATCGTGGCGTGAGCGGGCCCGAAATGCTCCGCCCGTTGGCCGACCTTTTTCGCGGCCGGCAGCTCAAGCCCACGGTGATCCTCCTGGTTTCCACGCCCCTGTTGGTGACCTGGAGATACGTTTTCTATCACGACCTCTGGGACGATCCGGCCAAGGGGGCCGTCTGGTCGTTCCTGGCCTGCTTCTTGCTGCTTGGGGTGGTGCCGGCGCTGATCGTGAAGTTTGTGTTTCGCGAGCGGCTCGCCGACTATGGGGTCCATTGGGGAATTCCCGTGCGAACGTCCCGGTCGTTCCTGATGCTCGCCCCGGTCTTCCTGCTCGCCGCGTACGTCGCCTCGGGGAATCCGGCGATCCGCGAAGAGTACCCGGTCAATCCAACGGCGGGCAGCTCCGCGGCCATGTTCGGCTTCCATGCCCTCACCTACGTGATGTTTTACCTCGGCTGGGAGTTTTACTTTCGCGGGTTCATGCAATTCGGCCTGCGGGAGTCGCTGGGCGACGCCAACGCCCTCTTGATCCAGGTGCTCGCTTCGTGCCTGCTCCACATCGGCAAACCGGGAGCCGAGGTCTACGGGGCGATTCTTGGAGGCATCCTGTGGGGCCTGCTCGCCTACCGAACCCGGTCCCTTCTCTCCGGGCTGGCGCAGCATTTTCTGCTGGGGCTGGCGCTGGACTGGTTCATCTGCTTCGGGTGACCGCGGTCGCTGAGGCGGGTGTCCGGAGACCTGTTCCGGGGCAGGTTGCAAGGTTAAGCTTTCCATATGCTACGGTTCGATAGGTTTCAGTAGGTGGCTCTGCGCTTCTTCGGGAGTTTTGCCCCCTCTCAAGGTGTTAGTTCATGCCCCCGGATGAAGTGGTTATCACAGGGCTCGGAGTGGCCTGCCCGATTGGCATCGGCAAGCAGCGTGTCCGGGATTCGCTGCTCGCCGGGCGCAGCGGGGTCGGGCCGATCCGGCTGTTCGATCCCGCAGGGCTGCCCGTCGAGATCGCGGCCGAGGTCGACGATTTCGACCCGAAAGCGCACGTCAGGCCGCGGAAGAACCTGAAGGTGATGGCCCGCGATGCCCAGTTGGGCGTGACGGCCGCCTCGCTGGCGTGCCAGGACGCCGAACTCACCTCCGGGGCGGTCGATCCAGAGCGGCTCGGCGTGGTGTTTGGGGCCGATCGGATCTGCGGTCCGTTGGAGGAGAGCGAGGCGAGTTACCGGGCATGTATGGTGGGGGGACACTTCGAGTTCAGCCGTTGGGGCAAGGAAGGGATGGCCGCCATGTTCCCGCTCGGCTTCCTCAGGCTGATGCCCAACATGGTCGCCTCGCACGTGACGATTGCCCACGATGCCCGCGGTCCCAGCAACACCATGCACCAGGGGGAATTGTCCGGTCTCTTGGCCGTCAGCGAAGCGGCGCGAATCCTCCAACGCGGCAGGGCCGACGTGATGATCGCCGGGGGAGCCAGCTCGCAGATGAACCCGTTCGATTGGGTCCGGCATTGCGTGCTCGGCGCGCTGTCCACCTCGCGGGACGATCCGACGACGGTCCTGCGTCCGTTCGACGCGGATCGCGACGGGCAGGTGTGGGGCGAGGGCGCGGCCGCTTACGTCCTGGAGAGTCGCCGCCACGCCGAAGCCCGGGGAGCGACGATCCTCGCCCGCCTGCTGGGCTGGTCCTCCACCTGCGAACCCAACGACGGGGGCCCGCCGAAAGGCTCCGGTCTGGAGCGGGCCATGCGGCTGGCGCTGGAGCGCGCGAAGCTCAAGCCGAGCGAAGTGGGACACGTCAACGCCCACGCCGTCAGTGCGGTTGCCGACGACCAGATCGAAGCCCTCGCGATCCACGCTTGCCTGCCGGACGTGCCGGTGACCGCCCCAAAAAGCTACTTCGGCAATTTAGGCGCGGCGGCCGGGGCGGTGGAAATGGCGGCCAGCGTCGTGGCGCTCGGCGACGGCCTGGTGCCCGCCACGCTTAATTACCGGCGGCCCGATCCAAAATGCCCGGTTCCGGTCGTTCACGGCGAGCCGCTGGCGGCAGGCGCGCGCACCGCGCTGTTGGTGAATTGGGCCTGGGTCGGTCAAGCCGTGGCCGTCGCGCTGGGCGGACCTGACTGAACGGCCGGAGGCATCGCCGCTTGCGTGGGCTTGAACTCGAATCCGTAACGATTCAGTTCCATCAGCAGGCAAAGGATGCCGATGAGCAGGGCCAAAAGAGAAATCCCCAACAGGACGACGTAAGGGCTGGTCTGTTTCAAGTTGGCGAGGAAACCGGGCCCCTCCGTCTTCACCCTTTCCCTCTTCGCCCTCTCCTTCTTCGCCTTCTCCTTCTTCGCCTTCTTCGGCTTCTTCCCTCTTTTCTTTCGGCCTTTCCCAGGCTTTTCGACCGCCTCGTCCGCGTCCGCGACGAGCGCCGGAATCTCCATGTCTGCCAAGCCTCCGCCGTCCGGAGGAGGAAGCGTCTCGCCGGCCGCTTCAAACTCGAACGTTTCGTCGGGCGGGCTCAGTTCATCTGCGGGTAGACCGAACTCGTCAAAACCGGCGTTTTCATCTTCGATGTTGGACACTATCTGTCCTCCACGGCATTCGCGACCAGACGGCGCCAGCGCGGCCACCCACCTGCCGGGCGGCCCGCCACGGCGTACCACGATCAGGAAGTTCGCTATTTGTAGGATTCGCTCCCCACGCCCCGGTACCCCTGTCCATTATAGTTACCTGGATCCCACCCCGCCAGCCACGCCTACCCCTCGGGAGGGGGCAAGGGGCGCGTTTCGTCGCGAGATTCAAGGGCCCAGGTCGTTATTCTGCCGCCCCTTCGTACTCCGCGCGACCTGTGTAGGTGCACCCGACCACGTACATCTGCTGCCCTTCCCGTTCGACGCGAGTGACGTGCGTGACTTGAGCGATGAGATAGGTAAACGTGGGCGGAGTCCCCAGCGCCACAACGAGCTTGTCGAATTGCGGCGGCTTCGACGCCCGAAACGAGAATCCGCCGGAGGAAACATCGTGGCACTCGACGTACCCGAACTCGCTCTGGGCCGGCAGCTTCTCGCCGAGAAAGGGGGCGATCCATTGGCGGTAGGGGAAAGAGCTACGCGGTCGCCGGCGGCGCCCTGCACCCAGTAAGCCGCTGGGCTGGTCGGATTTCTCGCCCTTTGTGCCGGCCGACGACTCGGTGGCCATCCCCGCCGAACGGTCGGGCGTCTCGTCGAACAGGACGCCCGTGATCTGTCTCACGGCCGACCGGGCCGATTCGACGGTCCGCTTTGCCTCCGCGGCGTCTTCCTCCGCCTGCCACTGCGCCGTGATGTCGATGCCGGTGGCGATGATCGACTCGGTCGATCCGTCGGGCGCGGGGATGGCCGAGCAAGACCAGGCGATTCGCCGGCGATCGCCGTGCTTGGTCAAGAGCAGGCTCTCGCACTCGACCGGCGACGCCCCCTTGCCCAATCTTCCAAAGATCGCTTCGAACGAGTCTGCTTCCTGCGGCACGGGAAAGACGTTCCAAATGGGTTGGCCCTCGATTTCGTCCGAGGAGAAACGAGAGACCCTCTCACAGGCACGATTGACGCGGAGAATCCGGCCCCGGGGGTCGAGCACCAACACCATCGCGTGGACCGTCTCGAACACGTTGATGGAAAGACGGCGCTCTTGGGCAAGCACCGTTTCCGTGCGGATTCGAGCGATCGTGTTCGTGATCAGGTGGGCCGCGCTTTCCGCGAAGAGCACGTCCTCCCTGTCGAACTCGCGGATCCGACTGGTGCAAGCCGCCAACGCCCCGAACGGCCGGTGATGGAGTGCCAGGGGAACGGCCAACGCGCTCTGGACTCCGTGGCGATTGAGGAGGCAGTCGTCAAACTGGGGCTCCTGCGCCAATTCAGAGACGGCCACCGGATGGGCGACCTCCAGGGCGTAGCCGGCCAGCGAGTCGCGACCGTCTGTCCCCGACTCATGAATGAATACCCGCCGTCTCTCTGAACCCGTCCCCGGCAACACGAGGACATGGGCGATTTTGGACCCGCCGGGGGCCACCTCGGCCACGAAACTGTACTCCGTGCCGAGCATTTCGGCGATCAGGAACGCGGCATCCTGCATCAAGAGCGACAGGTCCGGCGTGGCGATCGCCCGGCGCCCGAGAGCCACCAGCGCCTGCTGTCGACTAAGCGCAGCGCGTCGGTCCACGGCCGGCGGCGAGTGGACCGATTCGGGCCCGCCGGCCGCCCCCGGGCCGTCGGGCGTGTTCGCATCTTGAGGCAAGACGTTGCTCATCGATTCGGTGGATGCGGGTTATTCTGCTCGGGGAATTCAGATCGGAATAGACTTTTCCTGTAGGTCGAGAGTCGGCGGGACCACCGGGGTCGGGTACTTCCCTTCGTTGACGAACGTTCGGTTTCCCTTGTAGCGCTTGGCCTGGTAGAGCGTGGCCTCGACCCGGGCATAAAGTGTATCCGGCGTGTCCTCCGGCGTGAGCTCGCCCACCGCGCAGCTTGCCGTAACCTTGATCTCCTCCTTCCGGTAATCGAATCGCGCCTTCTCAAGGGTCTGCCGAATCCGCTCCACCACGTTGATCGTAAACTGAAGGTCGACATCCGGGAAAAGGAGCAGAAACCGCTGTCCGGAGAAGCGGCCTTCCAGGGTGTGGCTGCGGCTTTCAGCCTCCAGGAGTCCAGTGATCGCCCGCAAGATGCGATCGCACACGTCGCGCCCATAGCGATCGTTCAGCTTCGCGAGCCCGTCGATGTCGAGCATCGCCGCGTTCAATTGTCGCGTCCCCTGCGGGTCCTCCTGCCGCCACTTATCGAGGCTTGTGGTAAGACCGGTCTGCTCCGAGAGTGGAAGCTCGGCTTCCGCTTCAACCAGTCCAAGCGGTTCGTTCGGGAGCGAGTGCTCCTCCGTCGGATCGGCAAAGAGGGACAACTCCACGGGCGTTGAGGCCAAAACACGGGGGGCCTCAGCTTGCCAAGGCGATGCCTCCGCCAGGGCCAACAGTTCGCGGTACTGCCGTCCCAGGTATAGGGCTACCGCAAATCCGACGGACAGGTTCAACACGGCCACGAGGAAAATGTACAGAACCACCGCTCCGGCTCCGGAAAAATGCGGATACAATGCGCCAGACAAGTCTAGCCCACGTTCTCGAAGCCGGTTCGGCGGAAAATGCCGATCGTGCCGATTCAAACGGCAGACGCGCCGGACCGTAAACTCACCGGTTCATCTCCGTGGCCTCTTCCCAATGGGCGTAGAGCGCCCGAAGC
The DNA here is from genome assembly GCA_043824335.1 of Planctomycetota bacterium. Lineage (GTDB taxonomy): Bacteria > Planctomycetota > Planctomycetia > Pirellulales > Thermoguttaceae > JBDRTC01. The sequence goes on from JBDRTC010000681.1 coordinate 6,217, forward strand.
GTCTCCTCCTGGTCGGCGATTTCGGCTTTCAGACGCCGTACCTGGGCGCCGTCGCGGAGGGTTTCCGGCTCGGCCAGGGCCGCGTAGAGTTCTTCAACTCGCGCCTCCCTCTCAAAGATCTCGCGTTCCAGCTCTTCGACTTTGCGATACGGGAAACGGCGTTTTTTCCGGGGAGCGGTCGAGTGGTCGCTCGCTTTCGAGGCGGCCTTCCCCTCCTTTGCGCTTTTGTCTTCCTCGCGGGGCTCGGGCGATCCGCCCGAGGCTCCCGCCAGCCCGCGACCGACCAAGTGCTGGTAGGTCGCGTAGTTCCCTTCGATGACCCGCAACGTGCCGGGCTTTTCGATCACCAGGAGATGATCGGCGACTTGATCGACGAAGTAGCGATCGTGGCTCACCAGGAGGACCGTTCCCTGGAAAGCCTGGAGCGCCTGCTCCAGGGCCTGACGTGCCCAAAGGTCGAGGTGGTTGGTGGGCTCGTCGAGCACCAGCAGGTTGGCTTCGGCCGCGGAAAGCCTCGCCAGGGCCGTCCGGCATCGCTGGCCGCCGCTGAGGCTCGCAATCGTCTGCAGGGCCGTGTCGCCCGCGAGCCCGAAGCGGGCCAGCAGACCGCGGCGTTTTTGCTCGTCGAAGTCCTTCTTGAGAAGTCGGTCGGGACGAATGGCGTCGACCGCCCGGGCGCCGTCGGCCAGTCTGCTGAGTTGCTGGTCGAAATAACCGATCCGGACGCCCTGGCCAACGATGACCCGCCCGGCGTCCGGCTCGATTTCTCCCAACAGGCAGCGCAGCAGCGTGGTCTTGCCGGAGCCGTTGGGTCCGAGCAGGGCCCAGCGCTGGCCCCGGGTGACGTCGAAAGAAGCGTCGTCGAACAGCGGCCGGTCAAAACCTTTGGCAAGGTGCTCCACTCGCAGCACGACGTCGCCGCTGCGGGCGGCCGGCGAAAAGACCACGGCCGGGGCGTCGATCTCTCGGGGGGGATCGACGAGCTTGATCCGCTCGAGCTTCTTGCGGCGGTCTTCCGCCTGGGCGTGCTTCTGCCCGTAGGCGTTTCGCCGGATGAACTCCTTGGCCTTCTCGATTTCGACTTGCTGTTTCTCGTAGGTCCGGCGCTGGACCAGGAGCCGCTCGTCCTTTTGCCGCCGGTACACCGAGAAGTTGCCCGAATAGTCGTCCACCGTGCCGTTGAGCAATTCGAGCGTGCGGTTGGTGACCTTGTCGAGAAAATAGCGGTCGTGGCTGACGAGGATCATGGCCGCCGGGCATTCGGCGAGGAAACCTTCGAGCCACTCGGTCGCCTCGACGTCGAGGTGGTTCGACGGCTCGTCCAGGAGCATCAATTCGGGATCGGCCAGGAGGAGCTTGGCCAGCATCAGCCGATTCTGCTCGCCCCCGCTGAGCGAATCGACCGGCTGGCGGAACGTGGCCGGACGGAATCCCAGCCCCTCCAAGACGCGCTCGATCTTGTGGTCGAGGTTGTACGCGTCGCGGCGATGGAGTTCCTGCTGGAGATGGTCGTAGCGGGCGGCCAGACGCCGATGCTCGGCCGCGTCGGCGGTTTCCGAGAGGGCGTGGGCCACCTCGATCGCGTCGCGTTGGAGCGCGAGCAGGCTCTCCAGGGCACTTCGGGCCTCCGCCCAGAGTGTACGCCCGTGCTCCAGGAACCGTTGCTGTTCGAGATATCCGACGACCGCCGAGGGGTGGAGCCGGTACGTGCCCTGATCGGCCTCTTCCCTGCCGGCGAGAATCTTCAACAAGGTGGTCTTCCCGCTCCCGTTGGGCCCGACCAGCCCGATCCGCTCGCCGGGGCGCACCTCGAACGTGACGCCGGCCAAGACCGGCTCGGGGCCGAAATGCTTTCTGACTCCCTCGACCGCAAGGAGGATCATCCGCAATGCCTCGGAGGAAACCGCAGCTACCCGGTGCGCGTAAACGCTCCATGATAGTCGCAGCCTTCCCCGATGGGGAGCCCAGATGCTCCCGGTTGGGGCAGCAGTTGAACTGCTGCCCCCAACTGGAAATGGAGAAGCATTGTTCGTCCGATCCTCAGAATCGCCGCTGGCGGAGCGTCCCGTCGGCGCGATGCCCTACTTGCTGGTAAGCCTGATCGTCGATCGTTTCCGACAGGAAGCGGACGCTCCCGTCGCCGAAGAGAAAGTTGGCTCCGCCCGGGTGGTAGGAGCTGAAGCCGCCCACGTAGAGGTTCGTCGGGTCGATGACCGGCTGGGGCTTCCCCGGCCTGGCATGATACCCCGGCTCATCTCGGATCACCGCCGTGGCGTTGATCGGGGTACCCGTGTTCCGCAGCGTCGATCGCGTGCCCGAGAGCCAGCCCAGATCATTCGCGTCGATCATCTTCTCGCCGATGAAAATCGTGTGGGTGGCCCCGTCGAGGATATCGCGGTAGCGAACGTGGCTGTTGAGGAAGAAGATGCCGTGGTTGTCGGCGTCGATGGGGGCCTCCACGTCGTGATGGCATCCGGCGTAGTTGCTCACCGATGGGGTCTCGCCGGAGTAACGCCCTCCGGGGTCCGACGGGCACTGGAAGAGGGAGATTTCCGTCTTGCTCACCGGCCCGTTCTTCTCGTCGTACGCACCCACCGAGAAGTCGATGTGCTGGAACGTGACCTGCTCCTCGACATAAGGGAGCAACTGCACCAGCCAGTTCATGTGATAGCCCTGGGGTTCGCTTCGGATCGGACCTTCCGAATTGACGACCCCGGGCGGGAGCATCTCGTGAGCGGAATCGTAGTTTTGCAGGGCCAGGCCGAACTGCGCCAGGTTGTTGGTGCACTGGCTTCGCCTCGCGGCCTCCCGGGCGGCCTGAACCGCCGGCAGCAGCAGGGCGATCAGGATCCCGATGATCGCGATCACCACCAGCAACTCCACTAACGTGAATCCGCGTTGATTCCGTGGGCTCGTCTTGTTCATGATTCATCTCCTCGAACTATTGGCCGCGTGGGTCTCACTTCGCTTGACCCACCCTACCGGTGTTTGTGAAACGGACTTGGGATCAAGGCTGCACTGCGACCACCACCTCTTTCGTGTGCCGGGCCCGCTGGTGGGGATGATCGGGGTAGTCGGCTTCGACGCGAACCCGTCGGCGCCCGGGCTGGTCGGGAATCGCTTCCACTTGGATCTTCACCGCGGCCTCGTACGTGGCGCCGAGCTGGTCGGCCGAAAGGCGCCACGTCTCGCCTTGGTAGGCTGCGTCGGCGTCGAGCCGGGCGGCCACTCGTTCCAGGCCCGACTCGGCAAGCCAGGCGGCCTGCACCTCCCAGACCTCGGTCTCGACCCTGCGCCGCTCGGCCACGGAGAGTCGCAAAAGCGACGCGAAAACCACCGAGGCGACCGCGATCACAACAAGGGCCACGAGCAATACGGCGCCGCGGCGGCCGGGCTTTCGGCTGGTGGTGTTCATGTTTCCGCTGGAATGATTGGGTTTACGGTTGATTCGGTTTCGCAAACCGCCGGTCCTTGGCCAGCGCCGCGTCGACACTGAGACCTCGCCAGGTTGAGCCGGGCGGTTGATTGCCGTCACGGGGAATTCGCAGGCTGACGATGCCCGGCGCGGCCTCGCCCGCCAGATCGATCGAAACCGTTGTGCCGGCCGGCAGGAAAAATGATTCCTGCCGGAGCACCTGGTCGCCTTCGCGTTCGGTGCGGAGCAGCTCCCCCGGCTCGGCCTGGTACTGGACCACGTGGCCCGCTCCGAGAGGAAGTTGCCAGGCGGGCGCTGCATTTTCCGCACCCGGCGGGCTCTGGACCGTGAAGCCGTCGGCCGCGTGGACATCGCGTCGGAACTGGTCGGCCAGGCGGTGGATTTCGGTCCGCTCGCGCATCTGGTCGCGCGAATGCTGGTCCACTCGCAGGAGCATGCTGAGCAACCCCACGGCGATGCCCATCAACGCCCCGCCGGTTCCGATCACGACCAGAAGCTCGATCAGCGAGTGTCCGCGGCGCCTGTCCATTTTAGTCATCACCTCAGTCGTTCCCGTTTCGGTATCTCCAGGCCACCAGGCGGACCGAGCGGTCCGGCTGACTGGCCCCGGCCGGCCAGCGGAGCACGACGGTAATCCGTTTTCCTTCCGGCTCGCCCTCGGTCTGGAGGACATCGATCTTGAGCTCGCTGCCGGGAATCGCCTGTTGCGCTTCCGGCGAGTGTTCGATTTCGGCCACGTTCTCCGCGGTCAACTCTTCCCAGGGACGGGCAGAGAGCCGCTCCATTACGTTGGCGACTTCCTGAATGGCCGTCCGCCGGGCTTGAAGCCCCCGACGCTGTGCGGCCGTTGCCCGGAAAAACTGCAATGAGACGGTGAGCATCATCGCCAGCAGAATCCCGGCGGCAGTGACCTCCAACAGGCTGAAACCGCGACGTCTAACCATGATCCGACCGTTACGCCAAACTCGTGATCAAATGAATAAGCGGGAGAAAATAAGACAACACGTAGACCATCACCAACAGCCCCATTGTCAGCACGGCCAAGGGGAACAACACCTGAACCCCGAGCGCGTAGACGCGGTAGTTGAGCCGCCGGCGGTTGCTGTCGGCCATCTCCCGCAGCGCCCAGGCAAGGTTTCCGGCCCGCCCGGCGGACTGAAACACGGCCACTTCCGCCTGGCGGATCAACCCGTGCCGGGCGAGGCTCGTGCTCCAACTCAGTCCCACCTTCATGTCGTTCACCACGGCCCGCAAACGCTTTCGCACCCAGCCCCGGGGATACCACTCGGCCAGCGTTTCCATCTTCCCCTGGAAGGGCACGTTCCGCTCGGCGGCCAACGCGAGCGCCTCGAGGATCTGGGCCGTGTCGAGCCGGCGCGTGAACCAGTTCATCAACGGCAAACTCCACCGGACCCCGGCCACGTACTGGATGCCGACCAGGAGGAATGCCAGCACCAAGGCCAGCACGAGCGGCACGGTCAAGAATCCCCAGACGGTGAAAGCGTGGGTGAGCGCCATCGTCCATTGCGTGATCGGCGGCATTGCCACGTCGAACTCTTCGAAGATTTTCCGGAATTCCGGGGCGATTCTCAGACTCATGAACGCCATGAGCAGAACCCCAAAAACCAACACCCAGAAGAGATAGAGGGCGCGTCCCATCGTCTGGTTCCAGAGGATCGCGTGCAACTGGTGCGATTTGACCACGTCGCCGAGCGATTGGGCCAGCGCGCCCGACTCCTGCCCGACGCGAATCGTCACCAGCGCCTCGCGCGAGACCAGCCCGGGCGTCTGGTGGAGCGCCTCCGGCAGACTCACCCCGGACCGCAATAGCGTGGCCAACCGGCGGGCGCGAAGTCCCGCGAGCCCCCCCCGCTCCTCGGCGAACGCCTCGACGACCGGCGCCAGCGGCATCAAACGCTCGGCGGCCACGGCCATCGTCGACAAAAGCGCGTGCTGCTGGGACCTGCGATACCGCAGAAACACCATCACCAGGACAACCAAGAACAGAATCCCGGGAAGGCCCCCCATTACCAAAAGGCCAACGGCGGCTGCCGCGCTCACGATGAGCACCCACCCCAGGATGCTCAGCACCAACAGAACACGCCGCTCACCTTCCGACGGCCCCGGCGCGAAGGCGATTCGCGTCGCCAGGACCAGGAGGCCCCCGAAAACAAGGAGCGTCACGGCCGCCAGCAAGACGAGCAATGCTATCCCCAATGGAGCCATCATCCACTCAAGGTAGTAATCAGTTGTATCAACGGCATAAACAACGCGATTACGACAAACCCCACCGTGCCGAGAATCAAGACGAACACGATTGGCGGCAAGACGGCTTGAAGGAGCGGCACGCGCACGCCAACTCGGCCCTCGAACATTTCGACTCCGGCACGGAAGGCGGCAGCGGGGTTGGAGGTCTCTTCCCCCCAGGCGACCAGCGGCCTCAAGGTCGGAGGGAATTGCCAGAAGTCGGCGAGCACCTCAGAAAGCGAACGTCCTGCCTCCACCTCGTCGGCCGCCCGGAGGCAGGCGGCCGACAGGTCGGCCTCGCGCAAGCCCGCGGCCGTCAAACGGAGCGCCTTCGGCAAGGGGACTTGGTGGCCGAGCAGCAAGGTCATCAGCCGGGCAAAGTTCGCCAGGCCCGCCCAACGCCACATCGGGCCTATCAGCGGCACTGCGTAGAGGACTCTGCGCGACCATACCGACCTTCGCGCCAGGCCCAAGAGGACAAGGCCCGCCACAAAAAACGCCGGAACACCGATGACCACGCCAAGCCCGGGACCCGCCAACCACGCCAGCACTTGAGTCATAGCGGGCAATTCCGCTCCGAATTCCTCAAAGATGCGAACGAACTGCGGCACAATCCACACACAAATGAAAATAACGAGGACAACCACCAGCGCCAGAAGCGTGCATGGATAGGCCAGCGTATGGCGTACCCGGCGCTGCAATTGCAGCCGGCCGTTTTCCACGGCCGCGAATTCCTCCAGGGCCTCCGCCAGGCGTCCGCTCCCCACGCCCGCCAGGATCAGGCCCCGCACGTGGGTCGGAAACCGTTTCCCCAGGGACTCCAGCGCGGACTCGAGCGACACGCCGGCATCCAACTGGTCGGCAAGCTGCCTGAGCGCCCGGGCGATGCGAGGGCGAGGCATCTCGTCGGCCATCGCCCGCAAACCGGGGGCCAGCGGAAGCTCGGCCTTGGCCAACTGCGCCAATTGGCTCCCGAATTCGGCGGCCTCCTCGTTCGAGAACCGCCCGCCCCGACCCAACGGCTCCCGGATCTCCGTCAGTTGGGCCCGCTCGGCGTCGACCCCCTCGGCCGCCAGCCTCCGCCGGGCCTCTTCAAGGCCGGTCGCTTCCAGTTCCCCGGAAACCGGGTTCCCCTCGGCGTCGACGGCTTGGTAACGGTACTTCGGCATGGAAAATCAAGTCCCGGGCACGGAGAGTGCTCTGAGCATTTGCGTCCACGGCACGAACAACATCAGGGCGTAGCAGAGCGTAACCGTGCCGCCGATGACCGCGGTCAACAGGACCGGCACGAAGACGCGGGCGACGTCGGCCTGGTGGCGGGCGCGACGCTCGTAAGTCTCCGACGCGTGACGCAACGCCGGCAACAGGGCCCCGCGACTCTGACCGGTGAGCATCAGCCAGTGCAAGAGCGGCGGAAACTCCCGCCGAAGCACGCCGCGATATGCCAGCGATTGGCCTCGCTCGAGCGCCTCGGCGATCTCCTTGGCGGCACGGATCATGCGACGATCCCCGGTCGCCTCGGCCGAGAGCACCAC
>JBDRTC010000682.1:0-9180 GCA_043824335.1 Planctomycetota bacterium
CCGCCGCCGATACCTCATGACATTGCCGATCACCGGCTTGTTTTCCAGCCCCCCGTCATCCCACCTTCCATCGCCCCCCCTCGCCGGAGTAAACCTACTCCTGGGCAATTCCCTGCGCTAACGGGTTGGACGAAGCTTTACGAATCGGACTGCGGACAGGCAATGCTTTCGGGGGGTAGGTGGCACAAGTGGAACATGTTCCACAGCATTGCCCGCGTGACGAGGCTTCAGAAATGACAAACGAAAACAACAGTAAGGCTGACATTCCTGCGGAACATGTTCCACCTGTTCCACCTGGGCCGGACTGGTTCGCCCGGGAGCTACAGCGACTCCGCACCGAAACCCCGGCGACGGCGGCCGACGTGCCCGAACCGCCCCCGCCCGTGGCCCCGGGGAACGAGGGAACCGACCGACTCCTCGATTCGTTCCCCGGCCCCGACCCTCTGGCCCGTCGTGCCCCGCGCGTCTTCCACAAGCCCGGTGAGGGCCCGTGTAACTGGTGCCACCATTTCGCATGGTGGCGGTCAGTCCACGGCGTCGTGGTGTGCGGCCGGTGTCATCCGCCCGCGATGCCCAGCCTGGCCGTGGAGTGGCTGAAGCCCTCGGAGAATTGAACGATGACGACCAGCATCAACGCCCGCCGCTTTTACTTCGGCCAGACCGTTATCGTTCACCGCCCGGACGGCGAGCACGTTGGCGTGGTGTTCGGCACGGAGCCCGGAGAGCACCGGAGACGGCCGATAGCCGGACTGGCCTACCACGTCCGCATGGCAGGCATCGACGGCGAGCGTGGCTTGGGCGTCGTCGTCGGGGAGCAGCAGTTGAGCGGGTTGACGGAGAGCGACAAGCCGCCGGGAGCCCGTCTAGATTCTCAGAATGAGCGATTTTCCGAACCGCATCAACGGTTCACACATTCCGCCGCAAGTTCGACGAGGCGGGCACGAAAACCAAAAACTGGAGGATAGGTGAAATGGACGAATACTCACCACCCGAGCACCTGAGCGACCGGGCCAAGGCCCTTTGGCGTGAGGTTGTTCCCCGCCGTGTCGACCACCCCGAGCAGTTTGCCCTGCTACAGACGGCCTTGGAGGCCCTGGACGGGGCGGACTCGTGCCGTGAGGTTATCGCTCGCGAGGGCCGAACCGTCAAGACGTTGACGACGGGCACGATTCACAAGCACCAGGCCGTCGACATGGAAAAGGAATACCGGGCGGCCTTCTCGAAAATGTGGTCTGCCCTGAATCTCTGTTGGGTTCCGGCCCACGAGCGGCGGCCGCAACAGCAATCGGCACAAGACCGGCTACTGACGGAGCTGGCCGAATGAAAACCGGCGACCCGTGCAATCATCCGGGGTGCGACGGCTGGCTGGTGTGCTATTCCAGCCGGCGGGTTGCCGAATCGGTGATACGCTACTTTCGGTGCTGGAGGTGCGGCACCCACCCCGAGCACAACCGCGTCGTGGTTCCGGGTGAAGCCGTACCACGTCGACGACGGCGAAAAACAAGTTGTCCTAGCTAGGACACAAGTTCCCGGGCAACGGAGTTTTAACGGCTACAATCAAGTAAAGACAATTGTTCACGGGAGCAAGGGAACCGACCATGACCGACGTAGCCGAAAAGCCGATTCTTCTTTCGTCAACGACGTTGGCCACGATGCTGAACGTGTCCCGTGGCACAATTCACAAGTGGCGAATGGTAGGCTACCTGCCCTTACCAGCTCTCCCCGAGGCCGGCCTGACCGTTTGGAATGCTTCCGACGTTGACGAGTGGCTTGCCGGCGGGTGCAAGTGGGCACGTCCCGAGCTGGCGAAAGAGGCGGCCGAAGCCCTCGGCGGCATGCCGGAGCTGCGAGGCTTCATCCAGCCGCGTTATCAACCCGACGGCCCCAGCGAATCCGCCCGTTGTCAGGCGTTGCTCGACGGTTTCGAGCGACGGCTAAACGAGTGCGACGCGATGCTTGAGGGCATCCCGTCAGAAACGGACGTGCGAAGCCTCGTAAACCGTATGGCGAGCGTTCGGCGAGAAATTGCAGTCATCCGGGCCGGGGCCGGAGACGAGGGGGCCAACGATGCGACGGAATGAGCTATTCGACGTTGTAGCCGAATCCGGTGCAATCATCCGCCAGGCGAACCGGGAGCGACGAGAACTGACCCGCGGCGAGCGGGACAGGGTAACAGCACTACACGCCCGAGCGGGCGAAATTCAAGAAACGGAGAGACGACAAATGGTCCGGAATCTAAGCGGGGCCGAAGCGGCCCGGTTCAACGCTCTCCCCGTCGGCCTGCCCGCGGGCACGGGCGGTTTCAGTTTCGACGACGCGGCCCACCAGGCCGTCGGCGGCAACCAGCAAAACCTGGTGACCGACCAGGCCGTCAACGGGTGGCTGAAATACTCCATCGGGTTGCCCGTCGCCAAGAACGAGCACGAAGCCTTGGCGGCGTTGGGCTACTCCCCCACGGCCGGCGAAATCAAAATTGATCTGCCGGAACACCCGCCGCTAAGCGGGCCGGCTCTGTCCCGGGTTCGGGCTGGGGCCGACTTCTCAACGATTCTCAACGCCCAATCGGTTGGCAGCGACACGGCCGGCGGCTTCCTGGTCTCCGAGGGGTTCGTTCGTTCCCTCGAAATCGCGCTCTTGGCGTACTCGGCCATGCTGCAAAGCAGCACGATTCTCCGCACGGCCACCGGGGAAGATTTGCCCTACCCGACGGTTGACGACACCGACAACAGCGGCGAGCTATTGGAAGAAAACACTGAGGCGGCCGAACAGGATATTTCCTTCGGTAGCCGAAAGTTTTTCTCCTACACCTACAGCTCGAAAATCGTCAAGGTCAGCAACCAGTTGATGCGTGATGCTTCCATCAACGTGGGTTCCGTTGTCGGCGGCCTCTTGGGCACTCGCATCGGGCGAATCGTCAACAGCCATTTTACCACGGGCGACGCGGCCTCGAAGCCCGAGGGCATCGTGGAGGGGGCCACGCTGGGAGTGACCGCGGCGAGTGCTACGGCAATCGCACCGGACGAGATTATCGACTTGGTGCATAGCATCGACCCAGCCTACCGGACGATGGGTTGTTCGTTCATGATGCACGATTCGATTTTCTCGGAAATCTCGCAGTTAAAAGACAGCGACAATAACTATTTGGTGGGTAACCTCCAGGACGGGGCCAGGCCAACTCTACGCGGCTGGCCGGTCGTGTTCAACCCGGCCATGGCGTCAACCATAGCCTCCTCGGCCAAAACGATTTTGTTCGGGCAGCTCAGCAAATATCTTGTTCGTCAAGTCGGTACGTTGGTTGTTCGCAAGCTGGTTGAGAGATACGCCGAATACAATCAGACCGGCTTCATTGCGTTCAGCGACTTCGACGGCGGCCTGCTTGACGCGGGCACGAACCCGGTGAAGTATCTCCAGATGGCGGCGGCGTAAGGAAACATTCTTCGGCCGGTGGACTCCGGTTGCCCCGCTCCTTGCGTGTCCTCGCGGGAGCGGGGTTTCTTGTTCCGGGCGGAGCGGTGACGGGTTCGCTTCCCCCGACAGCCGTTTCGCTCACGGCCCGGCGGCCGGCGGCCCGGTTCACTCCTAATCGGGTGCTGGTCGGCCGGGTTTTCGCCCCCCGTAAAGTTCGCACCATTGGGGGTGGTAATCTGGCCGAAATGGCCTGTTGTGGAACAGGTCCTCCGCCTGGATGCCCCAGTAGTACTGCCGGCCGTCGGGCGATTGGTCTTTTATCAGTTGTTCAGCAATTCTCTGCACTGCGGCCCAATTTTGAGGTTGCTCCAATTCACTCTGGACCTGGTCCAGCATTTCTTGCCTGAGAGCATGAGCCTGCTTTGGGGGGCGCCTTTCTGTGCATCGTCCAGAGCCTCACGCCACTCTCGACCGGCCCCCTTAGACAGGTCAGTGCGGCCGTGGATTCTCTCCGCGGCCCAGCCGGCCAGTTTGCTCATAATGGCAAAGCAGGCGTCCTCTGGCAGACGACCGGACGACGGCGAGGTTGTTCCGCCCTCCCACTCGCCCGGTGTACCGGACAACTCTTCGATGTAAAACTGCTGGGGAACAAAGCCGCGAGCCAGGAAGAACACGACGTGGCCGGCCTCGTGATAGGCGACAAGTCTTTCGTACACACCGGGAAGTCTCCTAACGCCAAGAATCAGCCCCCGCCCCGCTCGGCTGACGCCGGGCGGGGTTCGCAGTTCGAGCGGGTGCTTGACACCGGCCACCCTGCCGTCGACGATTGACGCCATGCACGGCCAGTTATCCCATTATACCCTGAGCGAGGGCCACGGCCGATTGACCGACCGGCGTGAAGTGGGCAACGACCTTCTTGACTTCTTCCACCCAATGACACCCCGTGAATGGTGACGCCATGGACAAGCTTGGTATGCGGGAGCTACTCCGATACGGCTACGCCGGATCCCTCTGCGTGTTCGTCGCGGCACTCGCGGACCGTCACTGGACAGTAAAGCTGTGCGAACAACTGGGCCCTGTGCTTGCTCCGTTCGTTGCACTCGCAGTCGGCGCAGTTGTCTACCTCGTCTTCAAGTCGCTTATTGGAGATAGATTTCTTTGGTGGTGGGTGCACCGGCTACACGTCAAGATCGACGAGAATCCGCAATACTTTCTTCAGGGGTTGGTGAAGAGGTTGCAGAAGCGGAAATGGTGCCCTCGATGGTTGGAGAACTGCCTAGACGACAGGATTCGCCAGCTATCACCTCGCTGCAAAGTGCACTACTTGGAAAACACGTGTAAAGTTCCGAAAGGGCTGGGCCATGACGCCTATGCGTTTCTACGCGATCAAATCTTAGAGGAATACCCACGTGAGCGGTTTCATCTCCAGCACTCCGAAGGCTACTTGCTCTATCTGACCGCGTTGGTTTGTCTGGTAGGCTCTGCGTTTGCCCTCCGGAAACTCCAGTTCTGTGTCTTGTTTTTTGGTTTGTTCGCGACTGTGCTATTCGCGTTCAGCGCCGTGCTCTACGACATCGTCGTATGCAGGGCCGAATACGCCGCGATCCGTAGGTTCGCTAAAGACAAACTCCCTAGAGACAAGACCGGTGAAGACAAGACCGGTGAAGACAGAATTCAAGAACTACTGCGCAATGGCGGGTTCGCGATTGAATCGAAGGCGTCCGAGCCCGGAGCGAAGAACGATTGACGACGTGTTCTTGCTTGGGATAACCCTGGTCGACCAGGAGACGGTCGGGGCCATGGCTGACCTTGAGAGGTGCTTGGCGTGGGCGATTCTTGACGGCTGACCCACCGCCCCGCCCCGAATCTGTCCCCGGGGTGGGGCTTTTTTCTTCTCTGCCCGGGTGTCGCGACACCCGACAGCCCCGACTTCCAGGCGGTAGCCCGGGTAGCCCCGGGCCGATTCTCGGACGGAATCCCGCCGTTCTCTTTCCCGGTAGCCCCGAGGTAGCCCCGCCCGCGTCGACCCGCCGGGTTCGCGGTTCCGGGCGGGTGTCACTGCCGGGATTCTTTTCAGCGGGTGCACCGGGGGTGCACCGTGCCGAATTCTACCCCCGAGCGAAAAACAAAGCCCTCCGTAACTCGTTGCTACGAAAGGCTTTTCTCAGTGCCCCCTGGAGGACTCGAACCTCCAACCCTCTGATTAAGAGTCAGATGCTCTGCCAGTTGAGCTAAGGGGGCCGGATCGCGTGGGTACAATCTGTTGATGATATCGCAATCGGCGGAAGCCTCAAGGGTGGGACAGGAAATTCTCGCCCGGGTTCACAGAGAATGGGGAAGATTGTCGGTCCGCGGCCAGGTTACGTGGGGACCGTCATGTCGAGCTGGCGCATCTTGCGGTAGAGGTTCGAGCGGTGGAGGCCCAATTGTGAGGCGGCTTGGCTCATGTTCCCGCCGGCCCGCTCGATCGCCCGCTTGATGTACTCCACCTGGAACTCGGCCGTCGCCTCGGCCAAGGGCTGGTCGAGATTGGCCACCATGGGCGTCTCGCCGCGAGGCGAGAGGATGAACGCCAAGTCCTCGACCTCAATGCGGTCTTCCTGGGAGAGGTAGGCGAGCCGCTCCATGAGGTTCCGCAGTTCGCGGACGTTCCCCGGCCAGGCGTGAGTTTCGAGCCGCTTCCGCGCGGCCGCCGAGAATTGGGGCATTTTGCGGCGGGCCTTCTTGGCGAAGTCGTCGAGAAAATGCTCCGCCAGTTGCATGATGTCGTTTGCCCGCTCCCGGAGCGGGGGCAGTTCGAGCGTAACCACGTTCAGGCGGAAATAGAGGTCCTCGCGGAACCGCTTTTGCCGGACCATGTCGGCCAGGTTCTGGTTGGTGGCGGCGAGGATCCGGGCGTCGGTGTGGATGGGCGTGGAACCGCCGACGCGGACGAGCACCTTCTCCTCCAAAACGCGGAGCAGCTTCGCCTGGCAGCTCAGGCTCAAGTCGCCGATTTCGTCGAGGAACAGGGTGCCGTCGGCGGCCAGCTCGAACTTGCCCTGCCGGGCCTCCTGGGCGTCGGTGAAAGCCCCTTTTTCGTGCCCGAACAGTTCGCTTTCTGCCAAGGTGTCGGGAATCGCCGCGCAATTAACCGCGACGAACGGCTTGTCGCGACGCCCGCTGAGGTAGTGGATCGACTGGGCAACCACTTCCTTGCCGGTGCCGTTTTCCCCGAGGATCAACACTGCCAAGTCGGTGCCGGCCACCCTCCGGATGATAGATCGCAGCGCCTCGATGGCCGGGCTCTCGCCGATCAATCGGACCCCCTCGGCCGCCTGCTCGGTGATCTGCCGGCTGGTGGAAAGGAGGTGTTCGCGATCCTGGGCGTTTTCCAAAGCGATGACGGCGTGGCCGGCCAGCTCGACCAGCGCGGCTTCATCCTCGGCGGTGAAGTCGCCCGAGAGGCGGTTGATCAGCTCGAACGCGCCCAGAAGCTCGCCCGAGCGACCCCGCATGGGGACGCACAAGAGCGTCTTTGTCTGGTAGCCGAGCTTCGAGTCGACCTGGTGGTCGATTTGCTCGGGCTCGGTGGCGGCGTTGACGCGCATCGGTTGGCCCGTCTGAATCACCTGCCCCACGACGCCGCGGTCGTCGGGGATTCGCAGCTCGCCTTCTTCGACGCCCAACGCCGGCCGGCCGACCAGCACGTGGTTCGGGCGGTCCCAGAGGAAGATGCTGGCTCGGTCGGCCCCCAAGAGTTGGGTGGCCGCTTCGGCCATTTGCACCAACAGGGGGACGACTTCCCGCGTCTGGTTCCAAAGGTGGGCGATCTCGAGGATCTTCTCCAGCCGGCGGATCCGACGTGAATCCCGGTGGCGGTCGCCGACGGCGGTGAGCCCGTCGTGAAGGATGGGAGCCAACTCCGACAGTGCCGCCAGCGCCTCGCGGGGCTGAGTCGATGGCGCACAGTGCATGACGAGCGCCTCGGCGGTAGATCGCTGGGGAGCAAGGGGGACAGCGATCCAGGCGTCGTCGACGCGGGCGGCTTCTCGGTCGAGCACGTCGGCCAACAGATCGACCGGCAGCGGTCGCCGCTTCCCGCTTTCGGCCCTGGCGGTCCATTGCCCTCCTTGTTGGCCGGCCAGCGCGACGAAATCGCCGCCGGCAACGGACGAGACCGGCGCCAGCGCATCGCTCAAGTAACCCGATGGGTCCTCGGCATGGCTGCCCAGCCAAAGTAGCTCCGCGATGACCGGCGCCAGGGCCGGGTTGCCGAGGAGACTCTCGAAATCCATCCGATCAGAGAGCATCCTTGCGAGCATGTGAGGCGGTTCCGTTGAGAGTCAATTGGACTTCGGCCTGGGCTCAAGCCGAGGTCATCCAAGGGTGGCCATTCTACAGATCTGACATCGTTTTGATAGCGGCCCTTATATCAAATAGACGTTCCGGGCACAAAACCGCGTGGAAAAAACTGAGTGAGATCATCGAACTGGGCGAGCTGAATGATTGCTCACGATTCCACCCGATTTGCGGGGTTGCTCTTGCTCTTCCAGCTTCCGCTCATAGCTACCAAAGCTTCCCGGATTATCTCTGTTTCCCATTTACTCAAGAAGGAGGCCTTGACCCATCGACCCCAGGCTGATAATTTCGTCGGTTTCAACCTGCGGAATTTGGAGAGCGTTTGCAGTGCCTTACGATAGCATTGTGTGCGTAAAACAGGTGCCCGATACGGCCAACGTGACTGCCGACGCAATGAAGGACGACGGCACCGTCAACCGGGGGGCTTTGCCCGCCATCTTCAACCCGGAAGACCTTCACGCGCTGGAAACGGCACTGGAAATTCGAGATGCGTTTGGTGGTACGGTAACCGCAATCAGCATGGGCCCACCAAAAGCGGCCGATGTCTTGCGAGATTGCCTCTACCGGGGGGTGGATCGGGCGGTTCTCCTCACGGATCGTCGTGCGGCGGCAAGCGACACTCTGGCGACCAGCTACATCCTGGCCAAGGCGGTCGAGACGGTGGGCCGGTACGATTTCGTGTTTTGCGGTCGGCAAGCGATCGACGGCGACACGGCCCAGGTCGGGCCCCAGTGTGCCGAAAAGCTGGGAATCCCACAGATTACTTACCTGGAGGAGTTGGTCCATCTCTCCGGGTCCCAGGTCCGTATCCGCCGGAACGTGGGCAATGGGTGGGAAGTGGTGGAGGCCGAGTTGCCCGTGTTGGTGACGGTGCTCGAAACGGCCAACACCCCGCGGCCGCGGGCGGCGAAGCGGGTGATGCGTTTCAAGCGGGCCCGGGTGGAAGCGGAGATCGCCCGGGAGGTTGCAGACGAGTTGGCCGACGCCTCGGACGACCAGCGGCAGGCCGAGGTCGGTCGCCGGGCCGACGCCCTCGAAAAGGCCGGGCTGCTCCTGGAACAGTGGAGCCTGGACGACGTCGGCGCCGATCTATCGCGTTGCGGGCATCGGGGTTCGCCGACCAAGGTCTACCGTGTCCAGTCCATCGTGCTCACCAAGGAAGGGCACACGGATATTCCGCCCACGGAAGAAGGCATACGCCAGTTGATCCACGAACTGGTGGTCGACCGAACGTTGGGCTAGTCACACAAGTTTGGCGGTAGGGATAGTCGAAAAAGATGATCGAAGTCAACCGGCAGGGCGAAGTTTGGGTCTTTGCGGAGCAGGAAGACGGCTCTCTGCACGACGTCGTGCTGGAGCTTTGCGGCAAGGCCCGGGAATTGGCCGATCGCCTGGGAGTGCGGGTGGGGGTCGTATTGCCGGGATCGAGCC
>JBDRTC010000683.1:0-10764 GCA_043824335.1 Planctomycetota bacterium
TTACGTCGAATTCCGCTTCGCTGAAACGGTAGCGGACCGTCGCCCGTTGGCCCTCGGCGACCAGCCCGGTGCGGCCGACGGGCTTCGGGGGAGCCAGGGGAACGATGCCCTGGGCGGGGTCGTTTTCCACGAAGCACGCGCTGCCGGTGGAGTTGCCTGACTGACTCAAGAATTCCGTGGCTCCGGCGCGAAGCGACTGGAGGTAACCGTCCGCCCCCACGACCGCCCGGTACGCCTCGGTGGTGACGAGATACGAGCCGTCGGCTTGTTTCTCCAGCGTGGCGGGCGGGGGAGGCAACTCGGTGGCGCGGAGCCCGTCAATTAACAGTCGCCCCTCGACGGCCCCTTCCGGCAACGTGAAATTCAGGCAGATCGTGGCGACGTCGCTCCGGTCGTACTTTGCGTCGGGGCCCGGTCGGGCCTTGTCGAGAATCGAGGCGTCGGTCAAATCCAATACGGCCCGTTGCCACGCTCCGCCGGGTGAAAGGTCCAGTTGCTTCGGCCACCGGACGATCGCCAGCTTCTGGAAGCCGGGATTCGAGAGGAACACGTCTCGCGGCGTCAGCGTTGCGCCCCGGACCGCCTTCAAACGGATCTCGATGGCCTCGACCTTCGACAAATCCAAGGGCTCCGGCGGGGCCAGGCGCAGCTCGATCACGTTGTTGGGCCGCTCGGCGGCGACTTGGAAGTCGACTTGCACGCTCGACGGGCCGATCACCTTGTCGTCGGCGTTTGGCGAGAACGTGTACTCTTGAAGGATGTTTGGATCGAGCCAATAGCTCTGCCAAGTCCACTCTGCGGCCGATTCCGTCCAGTCCTCCTCATCCGCTGCCCAGCAGACGCCGATGATGCCCAGCCACGCCGCGAGTATGAGGACTGTTTTGTTCATTCTAGGTTGGCTCATGTGGAAGGTAACCGTCGCCGACGTGCCGTCGGCGGCTAAACGTCGAGAAGAAGTTCCGATCTCGTTCCAGCTTGGGAACGAGCACAGTTAACGGTCCACCGGCGTTCCATCGGCCGTCACTGCGGCAGCGCCAGGGCGAGCAGGCGATTGGCGGCCGGCAGGCTGAAGGGTTGCGAGTAGTGGTAGATTTGGCAGAGTTCCTGTTCGTTCTCGACGACGGGCGTCGGCTGTTCGAGGATGAAGTCGGCAAAATCGGGCGCGTTGAACGCCACGAACGCCAGGCTCAGGCACTCGATCAGGTTCTCGCGGCGCCGGGTCAGGTCCGGAAAGGCCACCGGGCCCGTGTCGACCTGGTACACCTCTTGATCGAGGCTGACGTTCAACGTCTTGACCGGGCATTCGATGATCGCCCGCAAGCCGGTCTCGTCGCTCTTGATCTCGGTTTGGCTCACGATGGGGAGCCCTTCGGCGGCCGCGTCGCGGATCTTCGGCCAGGCGTCCAGGTGCGTCACCCGTTTTCCTTCCCGCAGCCAGAGGATCGGCTCGCCCCAAATCTCTTCCGCCTTTTTCACTTGGCGGTATCTTTCGCTCAGCCCGGCGGGCCGGCGGAAGATCAGCCATTGGCCGTCGCCGAGGATCGGGAGGAAGTCGTAGTTGTCCTCGTGAAACAGGCCCTCCTCGGCGAACGTGTTCTCGCTCTTGCAGGAGGCGCATTGATAGAACGCGGTGGAAGAGCCGGCCGCGTCGTCGATCACCGTGGTGCGGCTCTCGATCCAGAATCGGACCGAATTGAACGCGGCCGAGTTCGAGATGAAGGATAGGCCGTAGTCGAGGCACGGACTATCCGGAAGCCTGGCCCCGTGCGCCTCGCCCGGGTCGGGCTCCTCGGCGTTGGACTCGCACGCCGAGCCGGCCATCGCGGCGAGCGAGCCAATGCCGCCCGCCAGGAAGTGACGTCGGTTGGTTTGCATCGGTGGGTCTCCCTTCGTGCCGTGTGTCACTGCCGCAAGAGCGCCAGGAGAAGGCACGTATTCTCCGGCACTTCCAAGCTGAGTCCGTCCCGCGCTGTTGCGCTGCGCGGATCAGCGTCTTGAGTCTCTCCGGGTTGCGGCCTGGGCATGTTGCTGGCGGTTCCTACGGAAGGTCGTCAAAGCAGCGCATTAACTCGTCGGCAAAGATGGCGTGGCCCCGGTCGTCGGGGTGGTTGATGCCGTTTAGGAGCAGCGTCACGTAGGGGATGCCCTCTTTCGACAGATGCTCCCAGCGGGCCGAGGCGTCGGCCAGCGCCAGCCCGTGCGAATCGGCGAACTCGCGCAGGGCCAGCACGTAGGGGCGGCGTTCCGGCTCACGCAGGGAGCGAAAACCCATCATGGCCGGCATGGTGAAATGCGGGGTGATGAGGATCACCTCGGCCTCGATTCCCCGCAAGCGGCCGAGGATCTCGCCGTACACCTCCTCGACCTGTGCCGGCGAGAGGGAAGCGTCGTTGACAAACTCGATGGTGACCAAGTCGGGCCGGGCCTGGGCGATCCGCTCCCAATCGCAGCCCGGTCGGCCGGGAAACTGCTCCGGCCAAAGCCACTGTCGCGAGTGCGAGCCACCCACCGCGATGGTCTCCACCTCGATCTTCGCCTCCGGGTATTTCGCGTTCAGACGCTCCCCAAAGACGGCCGGGTACCGAGTGTTCGGGCCGCTGGCGTCTCCGCCCGCGGTCACGCTGTCGCCCCAGCAGACGATCTTAACCGGCTTTCCTTCGCGAATCTTCGCCAGCGTTCTGGGGATGCGGCCGGGCGTGGTCCGCGTGACGGCTTGGGCGGCGGTTTCCTCGACCGGATAAACCTCGGCGTCGGTTCCGTCGCCGTGGTAATCGACAAAGATGTTCGCCGTGCGGACCTCGCCCGAGTCGAGCGGCGGCGGCATCGGCGCGGTCAGGTGCGGCTTGCCGGCGCGAACCGCCGTGCCGCCGTCGGCCGTGGTGATCCGGGAATCGATCCGGCGGAGCGAGTAGCGGTAGTCGACGGTGAGCGCATCTTCAGGCGTGACGCTCGATCCGGGCGCGACGCCCAGCGAACCCCACACGGGGTCGACGAGGTAGTCCCGCCCCGCCGTCAGCACGCGATCGCCTTGGCGAACGACGATGCTCTCGGGAACGACCGCATGGTGCGCGGGCGTCCCGCTACCGGGTCCCAGCGTTTGAAGCTGCCGCAATCGGGTCCCCTTGGCCCAGGCCAGCGGCTTGTCGGGTGAGAGACGCATCGGTTCCCCGGAAACGCTCACGATCTGGGCCGGAGCGACTTCGCCGGCGCGTGCCGACACGCACACCGCGGCCATCACGAAGAGACAGATTGGCAGACAAAGCCACTTAGACGGTTGATGAATCATGGGAGGCTCCGATTTACCGCGCAACTGGTTCGCTGTGCTCTTGGACGTGCCGGAGAACGCGCTCGAAGAAGGCCTCGTGGATGTGCGACGGGGCAGCGTGGCCCATGAGCGGCTCGCCGGAGAGCGAAAGCTCGCCGCGTGGAAAATCGTTCGGCGTCGGATTCTCGGTGATGAAGTCGTCGACCGCGTAGGAAACCGTGCCGGCCGAAACCGGCTCTTCTCCCTGCTTCACCTGAATCACGAACCGGGCCGTTTCGCCCGTCTCGTAGAGGGCCTCGGCACGGTCGGTGACCACCTCGATCCGACAGGCCGGCTCGGCCGCCACCAACGGCGCGCCGGAAACCGCGACGACCCCGAGCAGAATCCACCACGCTCGCCTGTTCACACCAATTCTCACGGCGTCTGCTGATGCTCTCGTCATCATGCGCTTGCTTTCTCCTTATCAATGTGTTGTGTAATGCGGGAAAAAGGGGAAATGGATTTCTTCTCTCTTTCCCTTTTCCCCCTTTCCCTTCTTTCCTTCTCACACATGCCCTGGGAATCGCAACGCCGAAGACCACTTGTTCTCAATTCACGGGATGGGGAGGACCTCCAAGTCGTCGAACCAGCTTTGCCCGGCGCCCTCCTGGATCAGCCGGACGGCCGCCTGACGTCCCGCGCCGATGTCCGCCGTTTCCATCTCCAGGAGCGTCCAGCCGCGCGTGCCCTGTAGCGACGGCGAATACTCGGTCTCCGTTTTCGGCGAGATCACCTGCCAGGCGAGCCGAACGCCGCCGGTTACCGCTTCGGTCCGCACCCGGGCGCGAACGCGATACCGGCCCTTCAGGCGAAAGCCCGGAAAGTGCCCTGAATCGATCAGATCGAACTGCCAGGCCGACTGCCCCTCGGGCGAAGGACGCTGGATCAAGAGCGATCCGGTGCTCTGGTACCCCTCGTCCCAAACCCAACGGCAATGGGCGTTGTCCTTGCGCCAGAACCAGAAGTCCGACGGCACGCGATACTCGTCGGACGGCTCGAAGCGGTTCACCCGATCGGGAAAAAAGGCCGGCAGGCGAAACTGCGGCGCCTCGAGCGCCGGGTCCGGCTCCGCTTCGTCCAGCCAGCGGTTGGCCGTCGCCTCCGGCACGGAGTAAACCCGGTAGTGGACCTCCAGCGGTCGGCCGGTGTCGAGCCGCGCGAGCTGCCGCTCGCGGACGAATTTGAAGTGCACGTCGTACATCGCCCAGCAGACCTCGCTCCGCGCGCAGAGCCCCGACTCTCCGACAAACTGAAGCACCGGGTTGTAGTCCGGCTCCGCGGCAAAGGCCAGAAAGCCATCGGGGGCGTATTCAATGTGCCCCTGGTTGAGATGGTGCGTTTGCGGGAGCTTGTAGAGGCGCCCGTCGCGCGCCCGATAGACGAGCCACGGGAATCGCTTCCGGCCGCGGGGCGGAAACCGGTCGTTGGCCCCGGCGGGGAGAAGGTCGCCGAATTCCAGGCCGCGGAAGTCGCGGGCGAGCATCGCCTCGCGCCGCTCGGGATTCACCGTCAGCCGCGTGCGCACGTCGAGCACGTAGCTCGGCAGGCTGCGGTCGTAGGTCAGCTCCAGCCAGGTCTCTTCGACGACGTTGTCCGGCCGGTAGCTCGGCTCTTCGGGCTGGTCGCTGCGCAGGGCGACGTCGTGCGTCTTCACGTAGAGCCGGAACCGCTCGGGGTCGCTGTCGTCGGCTTCCAGGGCGTCGACGGCCATTTGGAAGATCAGGTGTTTCCGCCACGATAGACAAAGCGGCCCGCATCCCTCTCCCTTGCGGATGAACACGGGGCCCCCTGGCAGCAACCGAAGGTCGTGAAGCGAGATCGGCTTGGCGATGCTCCCCAACGGCTCGGTGCCCGCATAGAAGGCGCCGACCGGCAACGGGCCGTCGTAAATCCAATGCTCCCCGGAAGGCTCGGTCCGCCACTCGAAGCGAGGCGTGTGCTGCGACAGATCCACGGGCTGATCCGCGGCGAAGCCCACCAGCCCGGCCAACCATAGCCACGCCACGCTGAGCGCCGTGGCCACGGCGGCGCTGAACACCCGCCTCGGCGTGCTCCGGTCTGGAATCATTGCGATACTCTCCGACGAGGCCCGAACCCCACGGGACAAGTTACCGACGCACTCGACGTATAGCCGCACCATTTCCCGTTGTCAAGCTTCTCGAGCTGGAGTGGAACGAACTTGCACGCCGGGAATTCCTTGTTATTCTGGCGCTTAGGATCGGCCGAACGGCGATTTCGCGATTCGGCGTCTGTAGGGAACGCCCTCTGTGACGTTCCGCAAAGCAGCGACAACACCTTACGTGGGAGACAGAAATCATGTGGAGATCCGTTCTCACGACGCCGTGCGTCATTTGGGCCGGGTTGGCGGTTGCGATGTCTCACGAGGCGGCCGCCGCCGCCGGCGACCCGGTCGAGCGGCCCCGACTCCGCGCCGCTTCGCTTCGGTTTGGGGTGACCCCGGAGGCCGGAGGGCCGACCGCCAGCCGCACCGGCGCGGTCGTGGGCGAGGTGCACGGACCGCTGAAGACGACCGTTACGTTACTCGAAGACGACTCAACCCGGCTCTGCCTGGTGGCGACCGACTTCGGCGCGATCAATTCGCTCAACGTGAGCGATTTCTACCGTCGCGCCGTCGCGGAGAAACTGGGGCTGCCGGCCGCGTGTGTCTTGCTCTTCTCTTCGCACAATCACAGCGGGATGAGCCTGGCGAGCAATCAGGTCCCGGCCTACTTCACCGAAGCGGGTCCGCCGCCGGAGCCGGAACTGCTGCCCGTCGGACGTGAGTTTCTCAGCGAACTCGGAAGCTGTGCCAGCCGGCTCCCCGAGATGCTCGAGCCGGTCTCTGTCTGGTGGGCCGAGGGGCGCGAGGATCGGATCACGCACAATGCCAAAGGCCGCCGGGCGAACGGTTCCACCTATTTCATGCGGGAGGAAGACCGCGTGCTCTTGGGGGAGGATTTTTGCGGCGATATCGACCAACAGGCGCCCATCGTCCTGCTCAAGAGCACGGCCGGCGAGCCGGTCGGCGCGCTGGTCCAGTTCACCGGACATCCGGTCACCAGCTACCACCCGGAACGGCCGGTCGTCTTCGGCGAATGGCCCATGGTGGCCTGCGACATCGTGGGGGAGCACCTTTCGCCGGGCGCGCCCGTGGCGGTCGGCTTCCTCGAAGGATGCGCCGGCGACATCGCTTCGAAGATGATGTTTCGGGGCGGCGTAAAGATGGCCACGCGGTACGGAGAGATGCTCGGCTCCAGCTACGTCGACGCGCTGGGCAAGCTGCGGCCGTCCCGCCGCGACGGCCTGGACTACGCGGTAGAAAAGGTTCGGGTGCCGCTGGCGCCGCTTCCCGCGGAAGAGACGCTGTTGGATGAGATTGCCGAAATGGAAGACTTCATCCGCCGTGCGTCGGCCGGGGACGAAAACACGCTGGAGTGCGTGGGGATGAACTTCCCGCGGGAGCTGACGCCCGCCTACCGCGGCAAGCTGGTCGAAGGGATCCTGCCCTGGAGCCGCTGGGCACTCGACTTGCACAAGACCGGCCGGGCCGATACGGTCGCCAAGCATCTGGAGATGGAAATCTACGTGATCCGGCTGGGCGACGTGGGTATCGTGGGAATGCCCTGCGAGCCGTTTCAGGGGATCGGACGGCAGATTCGCGCCCGCTCGCCGCTGCCTTTAACCATCCCGTGCGGCTACACGAACGTCTCGCACGGCTACGTCACCGACGCCCCCAACACCGGGGACCCTGAATACCCAAGCTGCTTCTATCGATACACGAAGTTCCGCCCCCCGCTTGCGAAACCGGCGGGCGACGTCCTGGCCGAAAAGGCCGTCGAGGTTCTTGAGCGCTTCGCCGGGCCTCAAAGCCCCAACTGATCCCGGGCGTAAGCGAGGCACTTTTTCACGTTCTCCTCTTCACGCTTCACCTGCTCGCCGGGCGGCAGGTCGCTCGCGCGAGACAAGTCCTCGCAGCGGTTCTCGCGGACGATTCGGAGCGTGCGGGCCAGGTCGCGTCCGGGAACGTCGGCAAACGTCGCCCAGTACTCTTCCGTGAGGCAGGGCACCTTGAGCGGGTCGCGGGTGATGATTTCCAGGGTGAACCGGACCTCGGGTTTGGCCGCGCGCAACGTCTCGACCATTCCGGCAAGGTCGAGAAAGCCCTCGCCCAGGGGGACGTCGGCAAAGAGGAAGCCGTCGTCATACTCACCGACGGCCTGGTCCTTCAGGTGCACGGAAAACGCCCATGGGGCATATGCCTTAACCGCCTCCAAGGGGTCTTCCAGGAGGGCGAAGCTGTTGCCCGTGTCGACACACGCCCCTACGTACTCGCTGCTCAGTCGTTTGAACACATCGAGCCGCTCCGGGATCCGCTGGTCCTTATGGTTCTCGACGGCCAGGCGCACGCCGTGCCGGGCGGCAACCGGCTCGGCCAACTGGAGCGATTCGAGGCCCCGCCGGGCAGTCGTGCGGAACTCCTCGGCCGAGTCGAACGACTCGTAGCGGCGGCCCGGGATCATTACCACGCGGATCACCATCGCCCCCGCTTGTTTCGCCGTACGGACCTCCGCCTCGAATCGCTCCACATCGGCCCGATCGCGGGGTAGGCCCGTGATCCCTTCGATAAACATGCCGTCGTTTTCGGCTTGTCGGCGGAGCTTTGCGGTGTAGGCTTCGTCCTTACTTCTCAGCGGAACTTGGATCCCGCCGGCCCCAAGCTGGCGACAGTGTTCGAGGAAGCTCAAGGGATCGGCGAGGTCGGTCTCCCGGCCTCCGGCCCGCTCCGCCCGACTGCGAAGACCCAAGCAGTAGACGCAGATGCCCAGCCGGGTTTTCTTGGACTCCGTGGCGCCGAGCAGGCGCTTCGACGCTGTGAGCATGGAGGCGGACAGGCCGCCGGCAACGGAAAGAAGCATGTCTCGACGGTTCATCGTTTGGTGTTGCTTTCTGGCCTAGCGCGGCTGAGCCGCAGCCAACCGAGGGTTCAGAGTTCGGGGTTCAGGGTTCAGGACTTCATGTCGACGTCTCGTGGGCACAATGGACGAGAGACATGTATGTTTGCTCACGCGATAACCGTCCGAAGCGATATTCTGCACCCTGAACCGAATGGCACTGATATTTCCTTAACGTGTTTTGGCTGCTTGCTTTCGGGCTTGATTGCGAGGTTTGGTCATTAGTTTGTAGGGCTTGGGTCTTCGTTTGCGTTGGCGTGGTTCGAGGCGGTCAGGTCGGTTGCCGATTTCATGAGAAGCGATGGCAGTGAGCATGTGTTCGTAAAGGTCCGCCAGGCGCTCGCTTGGCACGTGGGCAATCGCGGGTCGGAAGGCCTCCAAGGTCCTCATGGCGCGGGTGAAGCTGATCTGCCGCGGATGTTTTCCATGTTTGACTGCCGCCTGCGCGATCACCGTGCGGATCAAGTTGTAGGCCAACAGATGTGCCCAGATCTCCTTGCGCACCATGTCGGGGTTTTGGCAGCGAAGCACGTCCATGTTCATCATCGTCTTGAGGGAACGCAGGTTGATTTCCGCATCCCAGCGAAGGCGATACAGGTTCGCAAGCTCGTCTTTGGAGAACAGCTTGCCATCGAGCAGCGTCGTAGCAATGACGATCGTCCGTGTTCGATAGCCTGGGCGGACGATTCGGAAACGAAGCGCGCGGATCGAGAGGGTCTCGGGAATCGTCGCGTAGTCTTCGGGGGACATCCATTCGGGCCGTCTGGGCTTGTTCCATTCGACCAGATGATCGTGCGGGCCGAACCGCCGGCCACGGCGAAAATCGACCTTCCGATGGGCGTGGATCCGGCCCACGTAGTCGACGCCTTGCCTCAGCAGCAGGGCGATCTCCATGTAGGAGCAGAGATAGCGGTCGGTCAACAACACCTCGCCCGCTTCGAGCGACGGAATCATGTCGCGGAGCATGGACAGTTCGCTTTGAAACTTGCCCGCCCAGCGGCGGATGCCCAGGTCCAACACGGTGCCCACCGACAACGAGAACAGCACTCCAATGCGGGCCAGCGGAAAGCCCACCCCGGGAGCCTGTTTGCGGCTTTGTGGAAAGGCCGCCTGGTTCTCGGGCGTGTCGGGCATCGAAACCGTCGAACCGTCGAACAGCTTGACGACGCGGCCCAGCCATCGCCACTGGCCCAGCGCGGCCCGCTCGACCTCGCGGCCGGTGTGCTTGGTGAGCATCGCCAGCAACTCCTCGGGAAGGCGTTTCCGGGCCCGCGCGTAGGCGCCGGTGTCGGTCGAACAGGGGGACATTCCCTGTGCCAGCCGCCAGGCGAGGAAGTTCTCGACCGTTGCGGCCAAGGTCGGATTGGCATCGATCACCTGACCGAGAAACAACCACAAGACCGCGACCGGATTGTAAAGCGAGTCGTAGAACCGCCTTCCCAGCGACTCCAACGCCGCCGCCACCACTTGAGCCGGCAGCACGTCGGAAAACGGAAGACAGGCATGCTGGGCAAACTGGCGGCGGAACCAATCGATCTGTTGCCGAAACGACCATCGGGTACAATCACTCACAGCGGCCTCCTTGCTGCTTGGGGTGTGGGGAAAACACCTTTGTAGCGAGGCAGGCCGTCTTTACTTAGGTCAATTCTGGGTAATCAGTTACGGAAATATCAGTGCCATTCAACTCTGGACTCTCAACTCACACTCACACCCGAATGTTTTGCACCTCCTGGTACGCCTGGACCATCTTGTTTCGGATCTGCATCAAGAGGCGGAAGGCGATGTCAGCCTTCTGGACGGCGGTGAGCACCTCGGCGGGGTTGATCTCTTCGCCGCTGTAGAGCGCCTCGATCGCCTGGTCGGCGTCTTGCTGCATCGAGTTGACTTCCCGGATGGAGTTGACCAGCACGTCTTTGAACGACTGGGACCCCTCGGCGGCCCCGGCCTTCCCCAGCGACGGGACCGGGAGCGAGAGGGGGGCGGAAATGTTGGTTACGGGGTTCATCAGCCGAGAATCCTCAAGGTTTGTTGGGCCATGTTCTTGGCGATCTCGATCGCGCCTAGATTGGCTTCGTACGCCCGAGCAGCCTCCAGGGCGTCGGTGAACTCAGTCATCATGCTCACGTTCGGATAGGCGACGTAGCCCTTGTACTTTCCTTCCTGGATCGCGTCGGGATGGTTGGGCTCGTACTTGTAGCGGGGCTCGGCGTCGTCGATCTCGACCGAGCGGACCTTCACGCCGGAGGCACCGTAGGCGCCCACCGAGTCGTCGGTCTCGAAGATCACGAACCGCGCCTGGTACGGCACCGGCTCGCCTTCCTCGTTGTGCGTCGTCGACATGTTGGCCAGATTGCTCGAAATGGCGTTCATCCGAATCCGCTGGGCCGCCAGCCCGCTCGTGCTGATGTCAAGGGCGGGGAACATGGTTGGGTTCCTGGGCAGTGGGCAAAAAGGAGTAGGCAGTGGGTCCGTTGGAGATATTCGTTTCTAAAACGCGTTTTTCGATTT
>JBDRTC010000684.1:0-2171 GCA_043824335.1 Planctomycetota bacterium
GCAAGGAGCTCGGCCGCGGCTTACCCTCGGGCTGGTATCGCTACCGGGCGGTGACCATCGAGGCGGCCACCTGGATCTCCACCCGCTGGCGGGCCGATCAGATCGTCGACGCCTGGGCGAGCGAGAAGGACCTGCAGGAGCTCAGCCGGCGCTGGTTCTCCAGGGGTCTGGACGAGCTGACCCCGGGGCAGCTTGCGTTCGTGGCGGTCCGGCACTCGCCTCGCTACGATTGGTTTTGCAAGGACGCGGCACACGCCGTGGCCAACCGGAATCACCTCCTGGGCAGGATGTACGCGGCGGGGCTGATCGAAGACCACCAGCTCGCCCTGGGCCAACAGGATCAGCTACCCGCAGGGTTCGTGGCCGGTGCCCGGAAGTGGCCCTGCAATCGCAAGGCCGGCATGTGCGGCCCCTTGTCGGATAGCTGCCGCATCTGGGGCGCCTGCAAGCGTGGAGCACGGGGCTGTGAGGCCGATTGCGACATGGCCTGTGCGGCCTCCTGGGCTTGCAAGGGCCACGGCCTCTGCGCAGCCAGAGGCGGTCGCTGTGTCGGCCTCACCCAGTCCCCGGAAAGGATGGCACCCTGAGAGGGGCAATTTGTTTGGCCAGTCGTTTTCGATTTTCAAGTATTCTCTCGGGAAGGTTCGCCTCAGTTGCGCACATTTGATCGATGAGTTCCGCCATCCGTTCCTTGGCTTCCAGGTCGTCGTTTCTGAGGACAGCTGCGATATCTCGGTCGTACTCTTGTCGAAGGGCTTTGATCCTACGAATGTTACTGCGGCAGGTCTGACAACGCCTGGGGAAAGAATCGATCCAGAAACCGGAATCCTCGTACCAGACTTTCTGCTCGACGGCAGTGAAGCAGAAATCGGAGCCGCAATCGTCGCATCGGACTATCGCGTCAACGTACCAATGCCGCGGGCACACGCTGAAATTCTGTTTGGATATGTCAGCCCTGACGGCCGAGTCGTAGTCAAGGTGCCGACAGTTCCAAAACAGGTGTCCGGGCATCTTCTTCGGATCGGTATTTCCGAAGATATCCATCGGCGTCTCCTTCATAGCGGACGTCCGGCATGAGGGGAGCGCAACGGCGGCCGAAGGCCGCTGTTGGGCGTCCCCTCGATGCCGTGGTTAGAGCGCAACCGCTCGCGATATGGCCCAAACATGACAGTCAGCATGATGTTCCTCGGAGTGCTTGGCTCGTAATTCGGCTTGTACTTGGAACGCCCGATCGTGTGACGTAAGCAGCCCTTTTGGGGAAAGCTCACTGTTCGCAAATACGCCAGGGAAGCCGCCGCAGTTACTTAGCGCGCTTGCGCTTCCATGAACGTCAACGAGGTCGTAGCCGAGAAACTCAAAGTTGATCTCCCCCTTGTACGGTAGAGACGGACTTGCCGGATTCCGGCAGACGCACAAAAGGTTCCTGTCTCGAATACCTGAAACCTGTTTGAGGAGGAAATCAAGGTCAACGAAGAAATTGAGCCTGAAATCTTCGTTGACGATGTGAGGCCAATAGGTGTCCTTGATTTCTGGTAGAAGCGTAGGGCAAAGCATCGGATCGAGGGAAACCACTTCATCCAAGTGTCGCAAACCAGACCAAGCGACATACTTCTCCCAGGCGTCGCCGCTGCCCGAGGTAAACCGTTCGGTGGCTATGAACCACGGCTGCATCAGTTGCGCTCTAACCGTCTTGCATCACAGGACCGCGCTGTTTGCGGTTCCTATGCATGCTGGTGTTAGCCAACATCTAGATTGCTTTTCGACGATATCGCCGCAAGCGTTCTGGTTTCAGCGAGGGCGGCCTTTGCAACTTCATTGATTGCAGGGCCAATATGCTCCGATGAAAGTGCCCCAACATAAACCGGAGCCTGACCGGTGATGCTCTTCCAGTTTTGACCATCCACCGCTTTGGCAAGTATTGCTGTTGGTAAAACATGACCACAAGCAACGACTTTCCTTCCAGCCTCGGTGAGCATGACATCATCGAGGATAATCAAACCATGGGCAGCCGAAACATATCCGCCGAGGTGCTTTCCGAGTCTTGGATCGTTTTCCAACCCGAAAAAATGAAACACCGCGTTGAACGGAGTACTCGCTTCAAGTGTGGTATAAGAGATCCACGGCCCCTGCTCATCTGCGATCAAAGTCACCTCTGGTTCCGCGTCATGACC
>JBDRTC010000685.1:0-8998 GCA_043824335.1 Planctomycetota bacterium
GCCGAACCTGGAGCATGATCTGCCGGAGGTGCTCAGGGCGATCCGTGAGCGGGGCTGCCGCACCGCGCTGGACTCGGCCGGCGACGGCGGCCGGATCGAGCCCTTGGACCGAATCCTGCCGCACCTGGACGTCTACGTGCCCAGCCACGCCGAGGCCGCCCATCAAACCGGGCAGGACGACCCGAAAAGCATCCTCGAAATGTACCGCGACTGCGGCGCGGGGGGCCTCGTGGGCGTCAAGCTCGGGGCGGAAGGGGCCTTGCTGAGTCCCGTGGCGGGCCAGTACGTGAAGATCGATCCCGTGCCGCCGCCCGGCCCGGTCGTCGATACCACGGGGGCCGGCGATTGCTTCTACGCCGGCCTCGTCACCGGTCTTCTGAAAGGCATGAGCATCGCCGGGGCAGGACGGCTCGCCGCCGCGTGCGGTGCGGTGTGCGTGACGGCCAAAGGGGCCACCGCCGCCGCGCTCGATTACACCGAAACCGCCCGGCTCGCCATGCCGGGCTCAAACCCATCGTAACCTATTTGCGAGCGGCGCCATGAATTCACGCGAGCGTGTCGAAAAGGCTCTCAATCATCAGCAGCCCGACTGCGTGCCCTTGGACCTGGGCGCCAGCCCGGTCACGGGCATGCACGTCAGCTCCGTGTACCAGCTTCGCCAGGCGTTGGGGCTCGATCCGCCGGAGACGCCGGTCAAGGTCACCGAACCCTACCAGATGCTTGGCGAGATCGACGCCACGCTCGTCGACGCGTTGGGCGTGGACATCGTTGGCCTGGGCGGCACCAAGACCCTGTTCGGTTTCGAAAACAAGGACTGGAAGCCGTGGACCCTCGCCGACGGCACGCCCGTGCTGGTTCCCGGGGCGTTCAACACCGAGCCGGAGCCGAACGGCGAGATCCTCATGTACCCGGAGGGCGACCGGGCGGCCCCGCCCAGCGGCCGGATGCCCCAGGGCGGCTTCTACTTCGACACGATCGTCCGCCAGGAGCCGATCGACGAAGAGAACCTCCGGGTCGAAGACAACCTTGAGGAGTTCGGCCCTATCGCCGAGGGCGAGCTTGAGCATTTCGCCCGGGAGGCCCGGCGGCTTTCGACCGAGACCGACAAGGCGATCCTGGCCAACTTCGGCGGCACGGCCTTCGGCGATATCGCCCTGGTGCCCGCCCCGTTCCTCAAACACCCCAAGGGGATTCGCGACGTCGAGGAATGGTACGTGAGCACGGTCGCCCGGTTCGACTACGTTTACGAGCTGTTCGAGCGCCAGTGCGAGATCGCCCTGGGGAACCTGCCGAAGGTTTACGACGCGGTGGGCGATCGGGTCACGGCCGTCTTCATCACGGGCACCGACTTCGGCACGCAGCACGGGCCCTTCATCAGCCCCAAGGCGTACCGGAAGCTTTATCAACCGTTCCATCGCCGGGTGAACGACTGGGTCCACGACAACACGCCCTGGAAGACGTTCATCCACACGTGCGGCTCGGTCGTGGCGCTGTTGCCCGACGTCCTCGACGCCGGCTTCGACATCCTCAACCCGGTGCAGTGCTCGGCCGCCGGCATGGACCCCCAAACGCTCAAGGACCGTTTCGGCGACCGGCTCACCTTCTGGGGCGGCGGCGTCGACACCCAAAAGACGCTCCCCTTCGGCACGCCCGACGAGGTCCGCGCCGAAGTCCGCGAGCGAATCCAAATCTTCAACCGCGGCGGCGGGTTTGTTTTCAACACGGTCCACAACGTGCAGACGAACACGCCGGCCGAGAACCTGGTGGCGCTTTACGGGGCGGTGCGGGAAGCGCGGAAGTAGCGGGGCTGCGGCGAAGCCGCAAGCGGCGGGCCGGACCCCTCACCCCTCACCCCTCACCCCTCACCCCTCACCCCTCACCCCTCACCCCTCACCCCTCGCCGCTAATAATGCGGCGTCGGTGGCCGGTAGTGGCCGAGGTCGATCGACTGGAACCATTCGATCGTCTTGGCCAGCCCTTCGCGCAAGGGGATGGTGGGCTCCCAGCCGAGCTTCTCTCGGGCGAGCGTGATGTCGGGCTGGCGCCGGGTGGGGTCGTCGGCCGGGAGGGGCTCGTGGACGAGTTTTGACCGGGAGCCGGTCATCTCGACCACCAGCTCGGCCAGCTCCATGATCGTGAACTCCTGGGGGTTGCCGAGGTTCACCGGGCCGATCAAGTCGTCGGGCCCGTCCATCATGCGGAGGATGCCTTCGATCAGCTCGTCGCGGTAGCAGAAGGAGCGGGTTTGGCTGCCGTCGCCGAAGATGGTGATCTTCTCGTCGGAGAGGGCCTGGCGGATGAAGTTCGAGATCACCCGGCCGTCGAACGGGTGCATGCGGGGCCCGTAGGTGTTGAAAATCCGCACGATCCGCACGTTGACGCGGTTCATCCGGTGGTAGTCCATGAAGAGGGTTTCGGCGGCCCGCTTCCCCTCGTCGTAGCAGGCCCGGGGCCCGATCGGGTTGACCGAGCCGCGGTAGCTCTCCACCTGCGGGTGCACCTCGGGATCGCCGTACACCTCGCTGGTGGAAGCCTGAAGCACCTTCGCCCGGCACCGCTTGGCCATGCCCAGCACGTTGATCGCCCCGGCGACCGAGGTTTTCATGGTCTTGATCGGGTTGTACTGGTAATGGCCCGGGGCGGCCGGACAGGCGAGGTTGTAGATCTCGTCGACTTCGAGAAAGATCGGCAACGTGACGTCGTGCCGCACCAGCTCGAAGTTGGGCTCGGCGAGCAGATGGACGACGTTCGATTTTTGGCTGGTGAAGAAGTTATCCAGGCAGATCACGTCGTGCCCCCGCTCGACCAGCCGCTCGCACAGATGCGAGCCCAAAAACCCGGCCCCGCCGGTCACCAGGATACGCTTGAGGGTGGACATGGTCGAAATCCCTATGTCAGAGCCTTTTCCAATCAGCGACGAGTGACCAGAGTCTTCCGCGGCAACCTTGCGGCGCCGAGCAGGTGGTACCGCCGGGGCCGAATGGGTGGTCAATGCCAACGATAAGTCTACTCTTGCAGGTCAAAACTGCCTTGACGGTCTCTCGGCCGGCGGCTACAATTCTATATGGATCTGACCTCGGGCCAGACCCGGCAGTAGGATCCACCGGGCCCAGGAAACTGGGCCCTCTTTTTGCGCTTTCTTTCCCATGTGTCTCCTTACAACCTTACAATGCCTTGAGGATCGGAGCTGCTCGCAACTTTGCACAGCACCGGATCGAGTCGTCCGAAGTAGTTTCGCGCCCCTTTCCTTCTGAAGTAGCGATTTGGCTGCTCTTGCTGGCAGAGGCAGTAGCTCCTTCGGTGGCCTCAGCGATCAATCCAAGGCTGGGTGAACCACTTCCCCCCGGGCCTGGGCCTCGATGTCGTGGTAGGCGCCGTAGAACTCGGAGTTGAGGTCGAGCCAGAGGGTGATCCGCTGGAAGTCGTCGCGGGGGAGGTTGACGCCGTAGTGACGCTCGTCGAGATACTCTAGGAGTTTTGACGCCCGGGCGCCGAACTTGCCGGCAGTCGTGCGGCTGCCGCCGTGAACGCCGGCGTTGATCGTTCCGTTGGCGACGGTGAAGTAGAAGCCGTACTCTCCCGCTAGGTTCGCGTAGGATCGGGTCCAGCCGTGCTTGCCTTCGATGAGCCCGGTGAGGTCGAGCGCCTTCTTCTCGCAGTGGCACTCGACGCAATGGCGATCCAGCACCTGCTGCACGAGCCGGGCGTAGCTGAGGGGGTGGGAGCCTTCCGGCCCGGGCTCAATCTTCGAGGGCGCACGCAGAAGGGCCAGCGGCACCGTGCTCGGCACGCTCGGCGGACGGTGCTTCCGCTCGTGGCAGCCCTGGCACACGAGCCGCTCGCCCGGGTGGACGTAGGTGCCGGACCGCATCGACTGCACCGCCATTCCCCGCTCATCCAACGCCTGGAAGTAGAGCAGCTTGCCGACCGGGGCGTCGAAATGCGCACTTCCGTCGGCCTCGACCGGAACGGTTCCCAGCACGGCCCGGGCGTTCGTCTCGGTGGCCACGCCGATTCGCGGCACGTCGACCCGCGGCGTGGTCTTTGGGAACACCTGAATTACGCGGAGGGCCGTGATTTTGGTGTCCGGAGGCCAGGGGAAGTCGCTGTCGTAGACGTTCACCAGGGTGATCGTGGCCGGTTCGGGAGGGGGCACATCGGCAAGGGGGACAGTCCCATTTTCGCTCCGCGAAAATCGGGACAGTCCCCGGCCATCGAGTCCCCGGCCATCCAGCTTTGATGCGACGGCCGTTTGCGTGGTGCCCTCCGGGATCGCCGGCGGTTGGGGCCGCGGGCGAAGCGGGATCGGGCTCAAACAAGAGATCTCCGGGTCGCGGTACAAAAGCTCCTTGTTCCCAAAACGGTCGATCCAGTAGATGCCCCGGTTCTTGGCCTCCCGGTCGTAGACGCAGAGGTAATCGTCCTCGCCCAGCGGCCAGGCCGTGCCGTAGGCCATGCGCTGGCGGACCATCGCCTTGCCCCCTTCCGATTCCGGCAACGGCACGTCGGGCGTGAGCCGTTCGACCTGCGACATGGCCCCGTCGTCCTCGGGCCGGTAATCGATCAGCACCAGCGAGCCGAAGGCCAGCCCGTGATGGGCCGCCGCCGTGGCCACGTACCGGTTCGAGCCGGGCACGGCGCGGATGCTCATCTCCATCCACGGCCGGCTCTCCCGCTTCTCGGGGTAGTTGCCGTGGAAGCTGCGCGGGTCGCGGCCGTCGGGGAAACAGCTCCAGATGTGATGGGCGATGTTCGTGTCGCGGTCGACGTAATCCCAGCGGGTGTAGACGAGCATGCCGTGGTTGTCGACGCTGGGGTGCCACTCGTGGGTCTCGTGGAAGCTGAGCGGGACGACGTCGCCCCCACCGGCGTCCATCGAGTGGAGCGTGTAGGTCGGAGAGGGGTACGGCGGCGCGGCGCCGCCGCAACGC
The DNA here is from genome assembly GCA_043824335.1 of Planctomycetota bacterium. Classification (GTDB taxonomy): domain Bacteria; phylum Planctomycetota; class Planctomycetia; order Pirellulales; family Thermoguttaceae; genus JBDRTC01. The sequence goes on from JBDRTC010000685.1 coordinate 4,932, forward strand.
AGGTATCCGCCGCGGCGTTCCGAGATGAACGCGATTCGGCCGTTTGGCAGGAAGCAGGGGTCGAAGTCGTTCCACGGTCCGTCGGTCAGTTGCACGAGGCCGGCGCCGTCGGCCCTGACGCGGAAGATGTGAAAGCTGGCCTCCGGCGACCACTCGATGCCTTCCCCCTGGCCCTGGCAGTAGGCGAAGAGGATCGTGCGGCCGTCGTACGACACTTCCGGCGAGAGAAACGTGCCGGGAGTGAGCTTCTGTCCTTTGAGCCGTCCCCGCTCGACGACCGAGTTCTCCAGCAGGTTGACGAGCCTCGGCTCCGAGGAGAACGGGTTCGAGAGCACGAACAGTCCGCCGCCCGGCTTGGCGCCGAACCCGTAGTACTGGTGGACCATGTGATAGAGCCCGCCCGGGTCGTGGCGCTTGACGAACAGAATCCTGTCGAAGTCGAGAAGCGGGTTCGAGAAGGCGATCCTGCGCACGAGCCGCCGGGCCTCGAAGTAAAGCCGGCGGCGCACGTTCTCCGGCACGTCGCCGGCCGCCTCCAATTTCCGAAGCCGCGAGTCGAGGTCTTCGATTTCCTCGATCAGTGGTTTTAACGGCGGGTGGCTGGCGGCTGAGCGAAGCGAAGCCCCAGATCGATCCTCCCCTGGGGGCTCGCCGACCAACGCTTCGCGTCGGTGCGCCTCGACCCCAGCCACCCCAACTTTGCCGCGCAGCCGGATGATCAGCTTGCGACCGCGCTCGATGACCGCCCGCGTGTGAGCCAGAAGGAACTGGGGTGCCTGGGGTGCCTCGGCCGGTTGGGGCGTCGGCGAAACGAGCTTGTGTCCCCTTGTGCCCGGATACGAGTAGGGGCTCGTGCTCTTCTGGTCGGCCGGCTTGCCCAGGGCGATGTTCCTTTCCGGATCATCGGCCGCGTACACCTCGACCTCGTCCAACGCGAACGAGCATCGGCCCGGCACGTGAAGCCGCACGATTTGGGCGGTGACGTCCTTATCACGCAAGCTGACGACCAGCGGCCTGTTTTCTTTCACCCCGAAGAAGGTCTCGCCGTTGTGCTGGTAGACTTCGGTGAACTCGCCGACTTCCGCATCGCCGGCGACCAGCACCCGGAGGTTTTGCGTGCGGGGCGCCGTGTTGCCGTCGGTCCGGTTGTAGACGACCACGCGGTCGAGCCGGAACGTGCCGCCCAGGTCAACCTGCCACCAGGGGTCCTGTTCGCCGGAGGCCGTGTGGAATCCGCAGCCGCCGGTCTTCACCCCGTCGCAGCCGCCGGCGGCGTCTTGCCGGGTGGTGACCGCGTCGGCGTTGGCCTCTTTTTGCGGCTCGGGCTTCGGAAGCACGAACGCAAGGTCCTGGTCGATCCAGTCGGCTTCGACCAGCGACGGCACGTCTTCCGCGAGGACCGCACCGCCGGTGCAAACGCAGATAGCGACGGCGGCCCCAAGGCAACAGGCGAAAAGATGATGGATACGTCGCATGGGTTTATCGGGACGAGCCATAGTTGGTCATGTCGGTGATTCAGGCGAGGGCATGTCCTGTCTCCTTCTTGACAGTTCCAGCCTGAATCGTCCAAGTGTTATTGGCCCAGGGCGCTCCCGGTCCCCTCTTCTTGCTTATTCGAAGGTGTCCGGGAATTTCAGCCTGTAGGGAACGCCCTCTGTGGCGTTCCGGTGCGTTCGGTGGTTGGCGGAACGGCACAAAGGCCGTTCCCTACAAAGGTCTCCGGCGTTCCGACATTCCCGGAGGCCCCCACCTATTCTCCTCGCCAGGCGGTCCATGTCAACAACGCGGCGAGGGGGTGAGCGCTGGGATGACGCATGACGCGATCGCCCCGTTTTCCCCGGGGACCGCAGTCCCCGGGCGTTTATGGCAGAAGGGACGGACGGACTTGAATCGTAATCTGCCAATCCGACACTTGGTGGTTCTGTCCCGGAATCGAGCAGGTCATCGCTAGCTGACCGGCGCCGCCACTTCCGGCAACTCCTGCCCCAGCCGGTCGGCCAAGTTGCTTCGCATGTCGGCGGCCAGGTCGGCATGGTCTGCGACGACGTTCTTCGTCTCGGCGGGGTCTGCTTCGAGGTCGTAAAGGCAAGGGCCCGCGCCGCGGTTCTTGCCGGCAATGTGCTGGAAGTAGTGCCACCGCTTGTCGCGGATCGAGGCAAAGGGGTTGAACTGGGTGACGACCCGATCGTTGAGCCGGTCGGCCTGGCCGGTCACCAGCGACCAGGCGTTCTGGCCGTCCATCTGCTCCTGGTCGTCGATGCCCAGCATGTGGCAGAACGTGGGGGCGAAGTCCATCGCCGAGACCAGCTCGCCGACGCGCTTGCCCGCGGTGGAGCGATCCGGGTGGTGAATGAAAAACGGCAGGTGCATCACCAGGGAGTTCAACAGGGCGGGCTGCTTCTGCAAGTAGCCCAGCTCGCCCAGGTGCGTGCCGTGGTCGGTGGTGAAGACGACGATCGTGTCGTCCAGCAGCTTCATCTTCTCCATCGATTCCATAAAACGGCCGATCTGGTGGTCGACGTACGACACCTCGGCGGCGTAGAGATCGCGGATTACGGGGAGATGCGGCGTGAAGTCGGGTTTGTTGGCGCCGCCCTGGACCCCGTAGCCGAACAGGAACCGCTCGAAGCCGTAGTCGTCGCGATACATCTTTTGGAACCGGGGCGGGGCATCCCACGGCTCGTGCGGGTCGAACATCTCCACCCAGAGCATGAACGGCTTGTTGGTCGCATTATGTTCGAGCCACTCAAGCGACCGGGTGACGGTTTGGCCGGCCAGATAGTCGTCGTCGGTTTCCCAGTTTTGGGAGTTCATCATGTAGGTCCGCATTCTCTGGTCGTAGCTGGCGTTCCACAGGTCCGGCGGCATGTGGTCCTTGGGCTGGAAGTTCTCTCTGGGGCCGCCCAGGTAGGGGTCGCTCTCGTGGCCGCGGAGCCACTCCCAGGTGTCGAAGCCGACGTGAAGGTTCATGTCTGGCTTGAAGTAGTGGTAGACATCGCAGATGAGCCCCGTCCAGAAGCCGTGGGCCCCGAGGATTTGGGCCATGTTCACCTCTCCGGCCGGGTGCGGGATCCAGGCCGCCCCGGGCACGACCGACTTGCCCGTGTGATAGCACCGGCGGCAGGGGATCGTGGGGAGCCCGTCGGCAAAGGCGTTGTCGAACACCACGCTCTCGGCGGCCATCTGGTCGAGGCACGGCGTCTTGATCCGGGTGGCCCCATAGGCGCCCAAGTGGTCGAGCCGAAGGGTGTCGGCGATGACGACCACCAGGTTCAGCCCGTTCGACTTGGCCTTCCGCTTGATCGCCCGGCCTGCCCGATTGCGAACGCCCCGCTCCTGAAGCTCTTTCTGGTCGGGCCTCAGCTCGGGGTCCGGCTCGGCCGCGGACTTGGCCTGCTCGGCGGCCTGCGAGGAGCCCGCGTAGGCCGCCGCCCCGGCTGCCGTGAGCCCTAGTCGAGAGAGAAAGTCCCGCCGATCGACATTGCCGCCATTCGAGCGATCACGTTTTTTCGATTCCATAATCCGGCTCCCGGCGTGTTCTGAGTGTTTTGGAAGACGTTGCTCAAACAAGCTCCTCGCCGAACAGCCTACTCCCGCGGCGAGCAGAGGTCAACAAAACCCGGCCGATTGCCACACCGACGCTGGCTCTCCGTTCCGTGCTATGGTAGAGTATTCCACGAGTCGCACGACATTCTTCTGACAAGTGATTGGCCCACCACAATGCCAAACCGCTACCTGGTCACCGGCTGTGCCGGCTTCATCGGCTCGAAGGTCACCGAGCTGTTGCTCGGCCAAGGCCACGTGGTCGTGGGCGTCGACAGCGTGAACGACGCCTATGACTCGCGGCTGAAACAGTGGCGCCTGGCACGCCTGGAGCCCGAGGCGAGTTTCCGCTTCGACCGGCTCGACATCACCGACCGAAGTGCGCTCGAGGCACTTTTTGCGGCAGACGCTCAGGCGGCCGATCGAGAGCCGGCAGACCAAACCCCCTACTCGGCCGTTTTCAACCTGGCGGCCCGGGCAGGCGTGCGCCCGAGCGTGGAGAACCCGTGGGTCTACTACGAGGC
>JBDRTC010000686.1:0-2310 GCA_043824335.1 Planctomycetota bacterium
TCTCTTCAGCCCCCTTTCCCGAATGCCCTCTTCTGGAGGATTACGTTCGCGAACACCCCGACCTGGGGCCCCTTGAAGAAGTGCCAGTCGTCCTCATCGGGGAGGAGTACCGGGCGAGAAGGAGATGGGGCGAACAACCGCCGACCCACGAGGACTACATCGGCCGTTTCCCCGGACAAGCGACGCAGCTCCGACAGGCCCTGGCCTTGATCGACGAAGAGCTTTCAGGCCAAGCCAAGGCGTCCCACGTTCCGACCACGTCCCGGGGAGGGGATACGCTTGCCGAAACAGTCGACCATCGACCCGGCGACCGCCCGGAGCCGCCCCCGACCAAGATCGGCAAGTACCACGTGGTCGACATGGTCGAGGAGGGGGGCCAGGCCCAAGTGTACCGGGCCGTCCACCCCACGCTTTCCAAAGAGCTGGTGATCAAGCTCAGCCGCGGGCCGTTCGGATCAGGCCCGATGGGAATGAACCAATTGATCGCCGAAGGGAAACTCCTGGCCGAACTCGATCATCCCCATCTGGCCCGGGTGTACGATCTCGACTTCCACGAGAACCGTCCCTTCCTGGTCATGGAATACGTGCGTGGGAGGAACCTTCGCCACCACGTGAAGCAGCACCAATACCAGCCCCCCGAGGCGGCGCGAATGGTTGCCAAGGTCGCCCGGGCGCTGGCTGCGGCGCATGTGCGGGGGATTGTTCACCAAGACGTCAAGCCCGGCAATATCGTCATCGACGAGACTGGCGAGCCGCGCCTGATCGATTTCGGACTGGCCCGGCTGCGCCCCGCCTGGGTCGAGGCGCCCGACGAGCCCGAGGGCATCAGCGGCACGGCCCAGTACATGCCGCCCGAACAGGCCCGGGGCGAGACGGAACGGATTGACGCGCGATCCGACGTCTTCGCCCTGGGGGCCGTTTTGTACTTCCTGCTCGTGGGCCGGGCTCCCTATGCCGACGAGAGCGTCATGGCCTCGCTCGAGCGTGCCCGACGCTGCGATTTCGACGCTTCGGCACTTCGCCGAGCCGACGTGCCTCGTCCGCTGGAAGCCGTCTGCCTGCGCTCGATGCAGGAGGAGCCCTCCGATCGGTACGCCAGTGCCGAAGCGATGGCGGCCGACCTGGACCGCTTTGTCGACGGGCCCCGGCGATTGAAAAGGACGCTGGCGATCGGCGCCGGCGTGCTCCTGGCGTTGCTCCTGGTCGTCGGCGCGTGGAGGATGCAGAGCGACGGACAGAAGGAGATCATCACGCCGCCGAGACCGCCCGACCTCGCGGTGACCGTGCTGAAGCGAACCCTCAGAAACGATTTTGCGCTGGATGTTGAGGTCCTCGGCCACACGATCGGCGAGGCGGGCGAAGTGGTTCTCACCGAAGGGGAACGGGCGGCCTTCCGCATCGAGGCCGATCGCGATTGCTTCGTGGGGATCTGGCACATTGACCATGAGAACGTCGTCACGCAACTCTTTCCCAACGACGACGACCTCGACCATTTCCTTACCGCCGATCAGCCGCGGAGCATCCCCGGCGACATGGAGTATGCTATTACCGTGACCCCCTCGGAAGGCCCCGAGTATGTCCACGTGGTTGCCACCACACAGAAGTGGGAGGCCCCGCTGGGAGCGCAACACGGCCCGTACGTCGTGTTCGCCACGCCCGAGGAGTTGAAGCGATGGGAGGAAAAGGTGCGGGGCATGACCCTCGAAAGCGATCACTCGCCGGACGTCGCCGAGCGGCTGATCCGGCTTGACGTACGTCCAAGATGAAGGATGAAGGAGGAGGGATGAAGGAGGAGCCGCATGCTCACGCACTGCCTGCTGCCCGCTCTGCGCTGCTCGCTGCACTCTTGTTTTCGTGCTTCATCCTTCATCCTTCGTCCTTCATCCTTTCGATCGCTCTGGTGTCCGCACAGCAGCCGTCGGAAGCGGGAGACCTGACCGCCGCCGAGCGAGAGGAGTTGCACAAACGTCGTCAAACCCGTATGGCCGAAGCCCATCGGTTTCGGCAGGAAGGCAAGCTGGCCGAGGCGGCCGAGGCGGCCGAGGGTGTGCTGGAGTTGGAGCGGCAGCTCTTCGGCGACGCTCACCCGGCGCTTGTCGATACCTTGCTCTGGCTGGCTCAGACACATGCGGCAGGGGCAAACTTCGCGCAGGCCGAAGCCCAGTATCGCCGAGCATTGGATATTTGCTGGGAGGTCTTCGGGCCGAAGGATCCGAACAGTCTTGCTTGCCTGAACAACCTCGCGGGACTCTACCACGCAAAGGGTGACTACGCCCGGGCCGAACCGCTTCTTCGCGAGGTGCTCGAAGC
>JBDRTC010000687.1:0-3670 GCA_043824335.1 Planctomycetota bacterium
GACGCGGCGCGCATCACTCTGGTCGGCTCACACCGCCTGCCTCGCCCACCTTGACGCGACAAACTCAGTCGGGCCACAAAACGTGAGCCGCCGGAACTTGTCAAAGTCACAAAACGTACCTTCAGCAACACAAACTACGTATTTCCGCTGGAAGAACTCGCCCGCTTCCTCGCTCCCCTCGCTCCATCGATTGCCGTCGAACGCGAAGATTTGGGGAGACATGCGGTGCAGCGGGTTCCCTGGGAAGTTTTCGATATGGCCGGTGGTGACAAACAGTTCCTGCCGTCCGTCCAGGTTGAAGTCGGCCATGACCGTGCCGAAGGCCAACCTGAGCAGGGTGGGGGAGTGCAGTCCCAACAGCCCGGTCTCATCCTGGAAACCTCCCTCGCCGTAGTTCCGGTAAAGGGTGTTGGATTCCCGGTAAAAGTGGGTGACGTAGAGGTCCAGGCAGCCGTTGTGGTCGAAGTCGTTCACGGCCACGCCCATGCTGGCCTGGAAGCCGCCGTTGCGGTCGACGGCGCACCCCAGGAACGTGCCCATCTCCTGGAACATTCCGTCCCCCTGGTTCACAAAGAGAAAGTTCGCCGTGGTGTCGTTTGTGACGTAAATGTCGGGCAACCCGTCGTTGTTGAAGTCCGCCACGGCCACGCCCAGCGCGCGGTTGCCGTCGCCGAAGAGGCCTCGCTCGGCGGCTTCGGCGGAAAAGGTTCCGTCACCCCGGTTGATGTAACACTCGTCGGGCCAGGGCTCGACGTTGCGTGGATGGCACACTCGATGTTCGCCCTGATCGTTGCGGCAGTCCATCGGGTGCTTGGGGTCGTAGACACAGTAGTTGCAGACGTACAGGTCCAGGTCGCCGTCAAGGTCCAGGTCGGCCCATGCGGCGGAAGCGCTCCACCGCTCGTCGCCCACTCCCGCCGACTCGGTGACGTCGAGAAAGGTGCCGTCCCCTTGATTGTGATAGAGCGTGTTGCGGCCCACGTTGGTCACGTAGACGTCGTCGAAGCCGTCGTTGTCGTAGTCGCCGACGGCCACCGCCTGGCTGTAACGGAATTCGGCGATCGCCGCCTGTGCCGTAACGTCTTGAAACGTCCCGTCGCCCAGATTGCGAAACAACGCGTCGTGCGGCTGCGTCGCGTCGGCGTCGACCGTGGGATCCCCGCCCTGGGTCAGGTAGAGGTCCCAGTGCCCGTCGGCATCATAGTCCAGCCAGCCAGCTCCCGCGCCGATCGTTTCCACCATTAAGCACTGCCCGCGCTCACCGTTCAGGTACACGTGTTCCAGCCCTGCCTCCTCGTGGACATCGCGGAATGGCGCGCAGCGCGCAACGCTTTCGGGAAGCGCGCTCTCGGGACGGAGCGACGCCTTCGGCGAAACCACGACCTGGAAGGGCGAGGGCGCATCGGGGGGCAGGGGGGCGTCCGCCTGCTCCCCACCGCCGCCGCCGCCGCAACCTGCCACCAGCAGCAAACACGCCCCGAAAAGCCAGGGCCAGCGAAAGATTCTCACGTACACTTCCCCAATTTGCCGCCAGACGCGGTTCGCCCCCTAGCGAATCTGAGCGTTCCTGCGCCTGCTGACAAAACTCCTCATCACTCCAGCCCCGGCACGGCTACCGACGTGCGACAAGACCTACGAAACGGTCGCAGGGGAACAAAGATCGCTTTGGCTATTATACCAGCAGTCGCGACCGCGTGGCTCCGGCCGGAAGGAGAACCTCCCCCGTTTCGAGTCCACTTCGACGCTCGAAGGGAGGGCTCACACAACGAGAGAACACACAGTTTGCCCCCCAAAGTAGGGTTCCGAAAGGGAGGTCACGCCTGCCCGTTCAGCAGTTTTGACTTTTCCCGGAACTCGGGTATAAGTCCCGGTCATGAGGATACGGCCGGCGAGCGCCCCCCCTTGTTCTCGCCGAAAGAGTACGCCGCCTTTGCGCCGATTGGAATGCCCAACTTACTATCTTACTGCCCCTTGGGGCCATGATCGCCACGACCAGCGTGCTTTGCCAGGTAGACGCGGAGCGGGCACACACAGAAATACCGCTTGTCGAGAATCACGGAGAACTTGCACTGGTAAGCCGTGCCGTCGAGACACCGGAGGTGATGCTCCAGCCCGACGTCTTCCGCCCGGCAGAGATTCTCAAACCCCGATTTCGCGCAACTTAAGGCCTTCGGACAGCTCATTCCGCCGATGATTTCCTCGATCCGTTTCCGCGCCTCTCCTTCCATGATCTCCCTGTCGGGGCGCCGTCGCCGGCCGGAGTTGCACAAAGTGTGGCCTGCCCGGAAGTCATGCCGCGCTGCCAGGTTTAACTGGTGGAGTAACGAGCCTCCTCGTGACACGAAGATAGCCGTGCCGCTTCAGCGCTCGGCTGATGGCAACACGGTCGACGGAGGCCTGAGCGGCGTCGCTCAGGAGGGCCTCGTCGGGGATTCCTCTTTGGGCAAGCTCCTCTTGTCGGTAGCGATTGACGGTTGCTTGTAGGTGACGGCGCTGGGCGGCGGTAACGTGACGTTGCCTCCACGCGTCTTCAGGCGTGGGCCCTCGGTGGCCCCAGGGGCGGCCGAGACGGTTCCGGATATTGCGGGCCCGCTGGAGGTCTTTGTTGGTCCAGCGGCCGGGATGTCCGGCCAAGGCGGCCTGGTCCTCGGTAGTGTTCTTCTGGCTTCCGCCGGCCGCTTCACAGGATCCGTTGTATTGGGGTGTCGCGGCGGGGTTGCGAAGGTGCAGTATACCCCATGTGGCCAGCATCTTGCGAGTCTCCCAGGCGATGAATCCGGAGCCGTTATCGGTCTTGAGGACCAAGGGGGGGCCGTGCTCCCAGATGAGGGAGCTCAACACGGCGGTGGTCGTGTCTGAGCCCACGTCGGGCACCGGCTGCCAGGCGAACTGATAGTGCGACGCCAGGTCGCGGACCGAGAGGATGTAGGGGTACTTGCCGTCGACGGGTCGGTCCGGCTGAACGTGGTCTGCTGCCCACACGGTGCCCGGACGGTGCCAACGCAGCCGATGGATGAGTCGTTGGTTCTGGTACTTCCAGACACGTCGGAAGCGACGCAGCATGTCTTTAAGCTCACTGCAAGGCATGGTCGGGAACTCGGCCCGCAGCGTGGGCATGCCGATGTGAGGACCGGTGCAGCGCAAGAATCCAACCACCTGATTCCGCAAGCTACGGGGTGAACGACGGGTTGGCCGCCCCCGGGCGTGTGGCTTGAGGCGGTCGTCGTGAAATCGTCGATTCCAATGACGCAGGGTGCGGGGCGCCAGGCCCAAACCGTGTGCTGCCTCGGAGCACGTGACACCCTGCTGTGCCGCCCGCTTGCGGAAGTCGAGGATTGCCTGGCGGGCGCGGTGCTCCGCATTGCGGCGGTCCCGCTGGCAAGCAGGTCCACGTCGGCAGGGCAATGGGATCGGCAGGTTCGACTTGGGAAGCGACATTTTGATGCTCAGGGTCTTACTTGGTCTTTCGGCGTTTGCCTCGGGCTCGCCGTTGCTGGCATTGCTGGCGAGCGGGTCGGGCGTTTTTTTTCAATGACCCGCTTAAAGGGGTAAATCGGCGGTTTCACGGCGGCGGAGTTCGGTGAATTTTTGGAACCGGTTTTCTAATTCTCGGAGTAGGATTTCTCTTTTTTTTGAGATCGCGCTTTGACCATGATCTTGTGTCGCGCTC
>JBDRTC010000688.1:0-2214 GCA_043824335.1 Planctomycetota bacterium
CCCCAGTCACTTTCAGGGGGGGTTCCCCGTGTTTCCGTCAGATACACAACTGTAGATACACGTTGACATCCTAACGACTTACGGATACATTCATGTTGACGGTGCTAGACCGTTTTTGACTGTCGACCTAGCACATACCTAGCACCGAATCGGGCCCTGAGAGTCAGATTCAGTCAGAGGGTCGTCATCATGGCCACGAAAAAAAAGGCCGAAACGGAGCGGTTCGCGTTCAGGAAAACCAAGCTCGAAACGCTCCCCGTCCCGAGCAAGCGGACCTACTACCACGATTCCACCGTGACCGGGTTGGCGTTCTGCATCACGCCGGCGGGGACTAGAACATTCTACCTCTACAAGTGGGCGAACGGGCGGCCGGTCAAGCTCCCCTTGGGCCGGTTCCCGGCGATGACCGTTGAACAAGCCCGGAAGCGAGCCCGGCGGCTGGTTGGGGCGATCGCCGATGGGGTCGACCCGGCCGCCCTCAAGCGGGCCCACCGTGACGCCCCGACACTCCAAGAGCTATTCGAGCATTGGATTGCCCACGCGAAGCTACGCAAGCGGACGTGGCAAGACGACGAGCGGCAATTTAACAAGTACATGAAGTCGCTCAAGAACCGGAAGCTCGAAGAAATCACCACCGGCACCGTTGCGAAGTGGCATACCGGCATCGGCAAGCAGCACGGGCCCTATCAGGCGAACCGGGCCCGGGCCCTCTTGTCGGCCATGTTCAACAAGGCCCGGGAAATCGGCCACGTCGGGCCGAACCCGTGCCAGGGCGTCAAGCGGTTCCGCGAGACTTCCCGCGAGCGGTTTCTCCAGCCGGAGGAAATGCGGCCGCTCTTCGAGGCGCTGAAAGAGGAACCGCCCGACTGGCGAGACTTTTGGTTGCTTTGCCTGTTTTCGGGTGCCCGACGTGGAAACGTGGCCGACATGGCGTGGCGGGACATCGACCTGGAGCGAGGCGTTTGGTACTTGCCGGGCCAGAAGAGTAAGAGCGGACTCGCCCTGGCAATCGTGCTCCCCCCGCCCGCCGTGGGAATTCTTCGGAGCCGGCGGGAAGGCGGGAACGGCACCCCGTGGGTTTTTCCCGCGGACACGGCCAGCGGGCATATCGTCGACCCACGGAAATCATGGGCCCGCGTGTTGCGGCGGTCGGGAATCGAAAACCTCAGACCGCATGACCTACGGCGGTCCCTGGGCTCGTGGCAGGCGATTGCAGGGGCCTCGCTCCAAATCATCGGGGCATCCCTCGGACACGTCGACCCGAAGGCTACGGCGGTCTACAGCCGTTTGCAGTTGGAGCCCGTGAGAGTGTCGGTCAACCGGGCGGTCGACTCTATGGTGGAAGCCGCCGGCGGGCTGTTGGGGGGGCCGAAGGAGTAGCAAGATGACGGCGAAGCGCACGACAGCCCGGCACAAGAAGACAAACGCGGAGTGCAAGATGTCTGACCAGAGGGAGGCACCAAACCGTGACGAAAACGATGAGGAGTTTGTCGAAGTCGTCACTGAAAGCGTTGTGTGGGTGTGCAGACAGGTCCGCGCCTACTTGCCGATGGAAGGCGACCCTGCCGCCCAGTACAGAGACTCTTTCAGGAAGAATCAGTTTATCTACGAGAACGTAGTGATGGAGCAGCTTAGCAGGATTCTGGATGCCTTCGATAGTCGCAGGCAGGGCTTCCTGTGCCTTGCCGAACATATTGAAGTGGCTTACGCGCTCTCGAGGCTGAGGGAAGCTGTGGCGACTATGTGTACCTGGTTTTGTAACAATGCTCCATCTAGCCTGCGTGACGACGAGGACACGAGCATTCCGGACGTACCGGTCGGATTGGTTTGCCACCTTGAGCAGGCGGCCGAGGCGTGCCGTGGACGGGAGAAGAAACGCGACAATGCATTGACCCGACCAATGACGAAAAAGTGCATCGCCGAGATTTTTGGTTACCACCGGAATCAAGTGAATGAAAAAGTGCTGAGCACACACGAGTACCGGGAAGTCGGCCGAAAGATCCGCATGCTCGTAAAGGACATGCCCCCCGGGTACGAGGACATCATCAATCGGCACTTGGGGCGAATCAAGAAGTAGTTTTGCACTTCTCTGCACTCCAGTGCACTCCAATGCACGCTAATGCACGCTAATGCACGCTAATGCACTTACCGCAAAAACAGCGGTTTTCTCGCCGTAGTGAGCAGCATATGCTTCCTTAGGATTGACCATTTTGG
>JBDRTC010000689.1:0-5395 GCA_043824335.1 Planctomycetota bacterium
CCCCTACGATCCGGACTCGGAGACCGGCATCCGGGACGCCAAGCAATTGCTGGTTCCGTATGCCAAGTACGTCGAGCTTTGGAATCTGGCGTATCCCGACCAGAAGATTCAGGTTGACGCGCCGCCGGCCCGGTACGGCCTGGCCGGCGCCTCGTACACGACTCGGCTGGAGGGCGACGAGTACCTGTCGCTCGACGGGCAGATCGAGGTCGACCTCTACGTGGAGGAGGAGACGACCATTCCGCTCGGTCTGGCCGGCGGCGTGCTGGCCCGGGCCCTCATGGACGGGAAGCCCGCCCGGCTGAGCGTGCCCCGGGTCGCCGCGGCAAATCAAGCTCCGCAGCCCCCCGCTAAGCAGGCCAAGCAGCAAGCGGCCAACCAGGCGGCTGGGCCGGCCCCCGAGGCCGCTCGCCCGCTGGTTCTTTTGCACGTTTCGGGCAAGGGGCGGCATCGCCTGGAGTTTGCCGTGCGGTTGCGCCTCGAGCGCCGCGGCGGGTGGCGCGTGGCCGAAGGCGTGTTGCCGTCGGCGCCGGCCGCCTCGCTCTCGATCACCGTGCCGCAGTCTGGGACAGACGTCCGCCTCGGCCACGTGGTCGACCGGCAAGTCTACGAAACGGAAGAGGCCGATCAGCGGGTCGAAACGGCCCTGGGGCCCGGGGGGGCGGTGAGCCTCCAGTGGCGTCCCAAGGTGGCCGAAGGCCAGGTTGACCGCAGCCTCACCGCCCGAAGCTCGGCCGTGTTCGACGTTGAGGAGGACGGCCTTAGGCTCGTCTGGCAATTGACGCTCCAGTTCCGCCGCGGCCAGCGCGACGTGTTCAGCGTTCGGGTCCCCGGCGATTACCTCGTCGAGCGGGTCGAGGGGACGAACGTGCGCGGCTGGGAAGTCCGCCGGGACGAGCCGCATCAGACAATCGAAGTGTCGCTCCTGAAGGCCGCCCGCGACAGTGAAAGCTTCGCGGTCCACCTTTGGCGAGGAGTTTCCGTGGGACAGGGTGTATTGCCCCAGTTCGACGCGCCCCTGGTGACGGTCCCCGACGCGGCGCTTCACACCGGCCGGCTCTTTGTGCGTCGCAGCCCGCTCTTGGACCTGCGCACGCTGGAAAAGGCCGGGGTGGCGCGGACCGACTTGCCGGCCGAGGGAGCCGGCCCTTCCGCCGAATCGGGCGGGACGAGCGAGGAGAGTCCTTTGGGCATCCGGCCCTACGAGGCGTACACGTTCTCGGCCGTGCCGTTTTCTTTGCGATTGGAGGCCTCGCCCCTTTCGGGCAGGATGACGGCCAACGTCGAAACCGTGCTGAAAATCGCCGAGTTCGAGAGGACCCTGGAGAGCCAGGTGAACCTCGACGTCAGCGACCGGCCCGTCTATCGCGTGGAGATGTTCCTGCCCGACGAGCTCGATCTTGAGGAGGTTTCCGCGCCCGGCGAGTTCCAATGGGCCGTGACCCGTCGCAACGACCGGCCGCTGTTGACCGTTTATCTGGCCTCCGGGCAGCAGGGCCAGGTGCCCCTTCGCATCGCCGGCACGCTCGCCCGGCAGGGGGCCGCCGACCCCGTTGCGATCCCGAGGCTCGAAGTCCTGGGAGTCGATCGGCAGCAAGGCCAGATGGCCGTCCAGGCCGACCCGGCGTTCAACGTGGAACCGGCCGATCTGGAAAACTGCGAAAAGGTGCACACGAGCCGCCTTTACGGCTGGATCAATCCGCAGCACCGCGAGGCGACCCGGCTGGCGTTTTCCTACCAGCGGCCCGATTACCGGGGCACGCTGCAGCTTTCCTTCCGCGAGCCGGCCGTCACTTGCGACACGGTCACGAACGTGCGCGTGACGGACCGGGCGTTGGAGGAGACGCTCCTTTTGAACTTCACGATCGAGCAGGCCGGCATCCGCGAGCTTGAGTTCCTTTTGCCCCGCTGGATGGCCCAAAGCCGCATCCAGGTGCCCATGCTGCGGCAGAAGACGATCGAGCCGGCCGACGAGAAAGACGAGTCGCCGCTTCGCGTGCGTCTGGAGCTTCAGGACGACGTGATGGGCCAGCTTCGCGTGCTGGTGGAAAACGACCGCGTGCTCACGGCCGAGGCCCATACCGTGCCGATCCCGGTCGTGCGCACGGGCCGCACGCTCCGCCAGGCGGTTGCCCTGCAAAGCGCCGGGCGCGACGAGGTCGTCGTCGACCACGGCCAACTTGCCGGCCTCGAGCCGATTCGCCGTGGGCAAAGCGGCTGGGAATCGCTTCAGGACGTGCTCGGCGGCATCACGGAAGCCTACCAGGTCGTCCTCGGGGCCGAGGCGCCGCGGCTGGTCTTCCAGACCAAAAAACGCGAGGCCCTGCAAACCACCGGGGCGCGGATCGGCCTGGCGGAAACGAACCTGGTGCTCGACCCGACCGGGGCGTATCGGGCGGAGCAAATCTACCGGCTGGACAACACGACCGAGCAGTTCCTGGTGATCGAGCTACCCGAGGGGGCCCGGCTGTGGACCGCCCTGGTCGCCGGCCGGCCGGCCAAGCCGACGGAGGTTCCCGGCGCCAAAAACGCCCGGCAGGTGCGAATTCCCCTGGTCAAAACGGCCCCCGGCGACCTCGACTACGCGGTCGTGCTCAAGTACGGCGGCAAGCTGCCCGAGATGGGCGGCAAGATGCCCGCGCCGGGAACTTTGGGCGGCGCGCAGGTTCCCCTCCGCTTTCCGCTGGTTGAGACGGTCAACATCAAGGTCCAGTTAAGCCAGGTGCGGTTGCATCTACCCGAAACGTACCGCTGGTTCGACTTCGGCGGCACGATGGGGCTGGTGGACGAGGAAGAGGAGCTGACCGCCGGCTTCATTTCCTACCAGACGAAGCAAGCCGAACGCCTCGTGGAAACCATGCAGCACGCCAAAGGGCACGCCCAAGAGCGGGCAGCCAGCAATTTCCTGCAATTGGGTGTGGCTGTCCGGAACTATCACGACTCGTCTAGGGGGATTTATTCCGGGTACGCGACGCAGTTGGACGAGGAATACACTAAGAACGCCGCGGTGTTGGAGCGGGGAGAGCAACAAATTCAGCAACTCGAGCAGATAACCGCCGAGGACGGCACCGACAACCGTTCCCGGTTGAACGCTTACTTTGAAGAGCAGAAGACGGCCCGGTCGCGAAACGTCGTCCAGGACCTGGGCCGCAACTGGGACGTGCCGGTCGAGGGGCAAGTCTCCCAAGAGGCCGGCAAGCCCGGGCAATTCAACGAAAAATGGCTCTTCGATAACGGCCTCCTCAATCGGCCGGCCGACAAGAAGCCGGCCGCCGCCAAGCGGCTCCTTTCGTCCGGCGGCGGCAAGCCCCGGTTTGAGAAGGGCAAGAAGGGTGCGCCCGAAGCTCAAGAGCGATTTCGCGGCGGCCGGTTCCAGGAGGGGAAGGGCGCCTCGAAGAGCGAGCCCGCGCCCGAGAGGGAAGAAAGCGCGCAACCCCAGCGCGGTGTAGCGGGAGTTGCGGTAGACGCGTTTGGCTACCATGATCGGCGGCAGATGGACGCCGAGGGCGCCGCGAGCGAGTCACGCCGCGGCCGCGGCGTGACCATCGCCGACGGGAGCGTGCCCATGCTCACCGAAACCCTCGGCGAACGTGCCGGCGGTCAGCTCGCTTCTGTAGACGGACAAGTGGCGCTCGGCGAAGTCCCCGCCCTCGTTGAAGGCGAAGCGGGCATTCCCACCGGGCTGGCCAGCCTCGACGTCCGACTGCCCATGCGCGGCGTGGTCTACCGCTTCACCACGCCCGGCGGCGACGCAGAAATCACCGCCCGGGCCGTCGACGGCAAGCTCGTCGCCAACCTGGTTCGCGCCGCGGTCGTTCTCGGCGCGGTTTTCGTCGTTCTCGTCCTCCTCCGGGTTGCCCGGCGGGGCGGCTTCCGCTGGCTAACCGGCCGAGTCGGCTCCTGGTGCCTGATCCTGCTGGGCACGCTCTCGCTCTGCGTGCTCCCCGTGATCGGGCTGGTGGCCATCGTGGCGGGGATCGCGATCAAGGCCCGACGATTTGCGACGGCGTGACGAAATCAACAGGTAGGGTGGCTGCTTGCACCCACGCGGATATGGTGGGTGCTTGCACCCCACGCGTTCTGGGTAGCGTCGCCGCCTCAGATTGCGTTGCGCTACGATTCGGGCATTCTGCCGCATTGGCACCGAACGCACAATGGGCACACGCGGGCATAGCGTGGCGGAGGCCGGCTAACGACAAAGCTGACCGGGCCGCCGCCAATCAGCCTTCCACTTGATTCCCACCGGATCGGCGGCTCCGGTCCAGCATTTAGTTCGGCGCTGCCTCTTGCCGCGGCAGCAGCGGATTGCGCGCGAAGTTCCACGTGAAGAAATGGTTCCCGAGACGTCCCTCTTGTTCCCTGTTCCGAAGCTCCCGCTTCGGAATGGCTCCTACTTGCACCTTCGGTGCGGACGTGCCGCCGAAGCATCGGTCTGTGCCGCACCCGGGCACCATGCCGGCCCGCGCCTAAAGCCGCCTGTGGGAACGGCACCAAGCCCACCTGAAGGCGATCTCGACCAATGCGAGTACGGCGATTAGTCGGCGTCGGCGCGCGTCAAGGGCCCAAGATACCCAGACACTTACGACAGCGCCGGCGACCACCGGGCAGTTGCGCGTACATTCCTTCCGGATCGGGGAGTCCACAGTCCGCGCAGACACTCGGCCACGTTTTCTTAACCTCCGCTTCCCGTCGGTGCTTGCCAACGGCCGCCCTGGTCTTCTTCAGTACGCGATCGGTGAGAAAAAACCCTCGTTCTCTTGCCCCAGTAATGAGAAGGTAGGTCGTCGCCAATGATGCGACCACGCCAATTGCGGTCATCATCCAGCCAATTGCGTATGCTTGCTGCTCGGTCAGCTTCTCAGAACCCCCAGGGATGGTGAGACAGACCAGCCCCAAGCCCAGACAAAACACCGCGACCATGACGAGGAAATAGGCAGCAACGTGTTTGTTCTCTCCCGATGTCCGTAGCCGTTCCGTTCTTGTCAGCAGTTGTACAACTTCCTCGTGGCCTTTTCTTTTCGCCACCTGGAGAGGAGTCTCGCCGTCGTGTGCCTTGACGTGAACGTCGGCGCCTCGATCGATCAGGAACATAGCGACTTCCTTATGACCCCAAGCCGCAGCGAAGTAGATGGGCGTCACACCCCATTGGTTTGCAGCGTTGACGTCAGCTCCTGCTTGCACGAGAAGCTCCACTATTTCCTTGTGGCCTTGCGCCGCCGCCCCGTGCAGAGGCATTATGTGGCCTACCTCTTTCACCTTGGCTAGAGTGGCGTCGGCGCCCAATAGCTCACGGACTCTCCCGACGTCCCCGACTTCACATGCCTCGAAAAGATTGGCATCGCTTGACGGTTCGCGGACGAAAGTCCAGCCTGAACCATGCAGGAGATCGGATGCG
>JBDRTC010000690.1:0-3904 GCA_043824335.1 Planctomycetota bacterium
CTTCCGATGTCTTCCCCATCCGACATGCACGAGACGGCCGTGGGCAGCCTGGGCGGCGAGCGAGACGAGTTGGAGGATCGGCCCGCCGGTGGGGTCGATTTTGCGCGGATCGAGCGGGCGGTGCGGGAGATTCTGGCGGCCGTGGGTGAAGACCCCGACCGCGAGGGACTGCTCGACACGCCGGCCCGGGTGGCGCGGATGTATGCCGAGATGTTCTCCGGGCTGCGCGAAGATCCGCGGGTTTACTTGCAGAGGTTTTTCAACGAGAAGTGCGACGAGGTCGTGCTGGTGCGCGACATCAGCTTCAACAGCATCTGCGAGCACCACATGATGCCTTTCATGGGCAAGGCGCACGTCGGCTACTTGCCCGACGGCCGCGTGGTCGGGTTGAGCAAGCTGGCCCGGGTGGTGGAATGCGTGGCGCGGCGGCCGCAGGTTCAGGAGCGGATGACCGAGACGATCGCCGATCTCCTGGTCGAGGAGCTTCACGCCAGGGGGGTGGCCGTGGTGATCGAGGCGGTCCACACGTGCATGACCGTGCGTGGCGTGCGCAAGCCGGGCGCCGTCTGCGTGACCTCGGCGATGCGGGGCAGGTTCCGCTCGAACGCGTCGAGCCGGGCGGAAATCATGGCCTTGATCTCCGGGAATCACTGATACGCGCCTTTTTCAACGGACCACCAGGCGCCGCACCGATGAACGATCTGGAGCAGCAGCGCGACAGGATCCAGGACGATCTCAGGGGCGTGGTCGCCGGGGACGTGCTCTGCGACGAGGTTTTCCTGCAACTGTTCGCCGGCGACGCGAGCGTCTACGAAATCCGGCCCCTGGGGGTCGTTCGGCCCCGCTCGACCGGCGACGTGGTGGCCTGCTTGCAGTACGCCGCGGAGAAGCGGATTCCCGTCCATGCCCGGGGGGCCGGCACCGGATCGGCGGGCGCGTCGCTCGGCTCGGGCCTGGTGATCGACTTCTCCAAGTATTTGCGGCGCGTGGTCTATGCCGACGAAGCAACGGTCCGCGTGCAGTCGGGCCTGGTGCTCGAGCGGCTCAACGCCCATTTGCACCGGCGGGGCCGGGTCTTCGGGCCGGACCCCGCCACCAGCGCGGTGACCACGATCGGCGGAATGATCGCCGTCGACGCCGCCGGCAGCCGCTGGCTCAAGCACGGGTCGGTCCGGCGTCACGTGATCGCCTTGCAGGTCGTTTTGGCCAACGGCCAGTTGCTCGAAGTCGGCCGGGAGCCGATTGAGGATCACGGCGGTGAGAACGTCCGTTCCCGAAAACGCGAACTGGTGGCCCGTCTTTTTCAACTCCTCTCCGGGCGGGCCAACCTGATCCGCAGCAAGCAGTCGCCCAACCCGTTGAACCGGTGCGGGTACAACCTCGTGGACGTGCTCTCCGAGGACCACCTCGATTTGGCCAAGCTGCTGGTCGGCTCGGCCGGGACGCTGGCGGTGGTCACCGAGGCGGTGTTGTCGACCCAGCCGCTCTTGCGGCATCGCGGGGTGGTGCTCTTGTTGTTCGACAGCGTGGAGAAGGCGTGCCGGGCGGTCTCCGAGATTCTGCCCCACCAGCCGACGGCGTGCGACTTGATGGATCGGCGCCACCTGACGTTTGCCAAAGAAACCGAGGTCCGTTTCGATCTCTTGCTCCCCGGCGGCACCGAGGCCGTGCTGTTGGTGGAGCAGGAGGGCAGCGAGCCGTTCGAAGTCCGCGACCGCCTGCACCGGTTGGTCGATCAGGTGTGGCGCCAAAAGAAACTGGCCTTCGGCGCCCGGCAGGCGTTCGATCCCGCGGAGTTGGAATTGTTCTGGAGCCTCGCCCGCCCCGTGCAGCCGGCCTCGTATCGAAGGAAAGGCGCTGCCAGGCCGGTCCCCGTGCTGGACGACGTGGCCGTTCCGCCCGAGCTTCTCCCGGAGTTTTTCGTCCGGATGCAGAACGTGCTGAAACGGCACCGGGTGACCGCTTCGGTTTTTTGTCACGCCGGGCACGGGTTGCTGCGCGTGCAACCGTTTCTCAAACTCATCGACACCGAGCAGTTGGGCAAGATGCAGCGGTTGGCCGAGGATTTCTATCGCGAGGTGTTCGACGTTGGGGGCACGCTGAGCACCCCTCAGGGCGGCGGTCTGAGCCCGAACCCGTTCCTCCGCGATCAATACGGCGAGCTTTACGACGTGTTCCGGCAGGTCAAACGGATCTTCGATCCCCTCAATATCCTCAACCCGGGCAAGATCGTGGGCGAGGATCCCAATCCCTTGCCCCGGAACTTGCGGCCGGTGACGGCTTCGCCGCGGCAGTCGCCCGAGGATGGCAGCGGAGGGGACAAGTCGTCGTCGATGCGCGACTTGACCGAGCTGCAACTGAACTGGGACCCGGGCCAGCTGGTCGACGTGGTGCGGCAGTGCCACGGCTGCGGAGAATGCCGGACGCAGGCGCCTCGATTGCGGATGTGCCCGATCTTCCGCATCTTGCCGGCAGAAGAGTCGTCGCCGCGGGCGAAGGCCAATCTGCTGCGGGGCGTGCTCGCCGGGCGCCTCGACCTGGGCTGCCTGAGCGGCGACGAGTTCAAAGCCGTTGCCGACCTGTGCGTCCATTGCCACATGTGCCATTTGGAATGCCCGGCCGGAGTCGACATTCCCAAGCTGATGCTGGAAGGCAAAGGGGCCTACGTGGCCGCCAACGGCCTCGGCTTCGGCGATCGCGTGATGGCCCGGATCGATCAGCTCAGTGCCCTGGGCAGCCTCGGCGGTCCGCTCGCGAACTGGGCCATCGGCAACCGCCCGATGCGCTGGTTGATGGAAAAGACGCTGGGGATAGCCCACGATCGGAAGCTGCCCCGCGTCGTTTCCCGAAGCTTCATCCGCCGCGCTGCCCGGCGCCGGTTCACCAAGCAGACGCGGCGCCGCGGCCGCAAGGTCGCCTACTTCGTCGACACGTACGCCAACTATCACGACCCCCAACTGGCCGAGGCTTTGGTGGCCGTGCTGGAGCACAACGGCGTGGCCGTCTACGTGCCTCCGGAGCAGAAACACGCGGGAATGGCGGCGATTTCCACCGGCGCGGTGGACATCGCCCGACGCTTGGCACGCCACAACGTGACAGTCTTCGCCGAAGCGATCCGGCAGGGGTACCACGTCGTGGCCACCGAGCCGGCGGTTGCCGTCTGCCTGAAGCGCGAGTATCTGAACCTGATCGACGACGACGACGCCCGGCTCGTCGCCGAAAACACAAGCGAAGCCTGCTCCTACCTCTGGAAGATGCACACCCAGGGCAAGCTGCAACTGGATCTCAAGCCGCTGAACACTACGCTGGCCTATCACATGCCCTGCCGGCTGAAGGCCCTTCAGGTGGGCTCCCCCGGCGAGAACCTGCTCCGGTTAATCCCCGGGCTGACGGTCGATCACATCGAGGAAGGCTGCTCGGGAATGGCCGGCATCTTCGGGCTGAAGGCGCAGAACTACCGCACCAGCCTGCGGGCGGGTCGATCCTTGATCGGCCGGCTCCGTGATCCCAACGTGCAGGCCGGCACAACCGAGTGCAGCACCTGTAAAATGCAGATGGAACAAGGCACCGCCAAGCCGACCGTCCATCCGATCAAACTGTTCGCATACGCCTACGGCCTGATGCCCGAGGTGGCCACCCTCTTGACCACGCCGGGCGAGGAGTTGATTCTCACGTGAAGATTCGCGTCAGGATGTTTGCCGTCGCCCGAGAGGCCGCCGGCCGCGAGTGGGTCGAGCTGGACCTGCCCGAGGGGGCAACCATTGCCCATTTGCGAAATCAACTCGGCACGCAAGTTCCCCAACTGTCCGGCCTGGTCGCCCAGATGATGTTCGCCATCGACACGAAATACGCCGACGACGCGACCTCTATCCCCCCCAATGGCGACGTGGCCTGTATTCCGCCG
>JBDRTC010000691.1:0-4046 GCA_043824335.1 Planctomycetota bacterium
GTTGTAATGTCCCTGGTAGATCAGCTCGCGGTTGCCGTAAACGTCCATCAGGTAAAGACGAAACTTCTCGTTGCCGCTCGTGCGCGGCTCGCCCGGGTTGCCGCCGCGGGCAGAAACGAGGAAATCCTCTTCGGAAAGCGGATAGGGCGTCTTGTAGGCCCCGTATTTTCCGGAGGCGTGGTACTCGTCGGTCTCGTGCGGATCCAAGGGCGGCGGGCCGCATTCGGGCCAGGGGACGTCGCTGGTCACCTTCGTGAGCCCGTGCGGAAAATTAAAACCCTCGGCCGGGTTGAGAATCCCGATCGAGCCGGCAAACCAATCGTGATGCGCAAGGCCCGTGAACATCACCCGCTGGCTGTTCGGAATGGGACGCGGCTCCGACAAATGGTCGGGCCAGACGCTCTGGTTCCCCCAAAACGCGGCGGTGTTCGTGCCGTCGGGGTTCGTGCTCCAAAGGCTCTCGATGCGCCACAGGGCCTTGTCGTGGTACTCCCACCGCGAATAGCAGACCCGGCCGTCGTTCAAGAGCACCGGGCACCAGTCGGGCTCGTTGTTCTGGCTGATGAGGTAGATGTTCTTGCCGTCGGCGTCGCACCGGGCCAGGACGTAGCAGTACGTGTACGGCATGCAGCGGACGTAGGTGTTCGATCGCGTGGTGGTGAAAAGGATGTGCCCGTCGGGAAGATAGATCGGGTCGATGTCGTCGTAGTCGCCGAAGGTGCGCTGCTCAAGCCCTGTACCGTCGAGGTTGATCTGGTAGAGGTGGAAGCTCGGCTCGTCGTGGGCCTTGTAGCAGAATAGCACGCGGCCGGCGTCGAACGAAAGATCGGGCCGCCAGAAGCTGCCCGGCTTCTCGGGGGCCAGCTTGCGCACGTGCCCGCCCGGGTGAAGCCCTTCGAGCACCAGGAGCCGGCCGCCGGGGACCGCCATCATCCCGTTGCGGTGCCGGGCCTGATGCGGCCACTCGGCCCCTTCGGGATACGGGTTGTCGATGAACAAAACGCCGGAGAAATCCACCACCGGGTTCTTAAACGCGATACGACGCTTCAGCCGCCGCACGTCGAAGTAGAGCGCCTGGATGGCCGCCGTGTCGGCCGGCTTCGCTTCGGGTGCGTCGAGTCGGGATTCCAGGTCGGCGAGTTCGGCCAAGTCGGCGGAAAGGTCGGGCGCTTTGGGGGCCTTTTCGAGCCGGGCGGCCAGCTCGCGAGTCCATTGGATTTCCTGGGCAACACGGTCGAGCGTCGGGTTGTCGTCGGCCTGGAAGAGCCAGTCGCGCTCGAGCGCGGCTTGGGCCTCTTCCGGCGTAAGATCCCGGGTTTTCGGCTCGAACGGTTCCTTCGGCGGTGCCGGCGTGTGCGGCACGGCGGTGACGGCGACGGCCTTCATCCGCTTCTTCAACTCCTCGGGAACGGCGGTGAACTTGGGCCACTTCTCCACCGAAACGCCTGCGCCAGCCTGAAGCTCGCCCTGGGAGGCCCACTTGCCCGAGTGGCCCGACTCGGGTCGATTCAGCCCGGCCATTGCCACGCAGAATCCCGAGAACGGATCGACCACCAGCACGCCGCCGGTCTGGCTTTCCAGCAGGCTGAAGTCGTCTTCGTGCGTGTGGGCCGACTCAAGGTTCGCATAGGCCGAGAGGCGCACGTCCTGAAGCGGCTTGTCGCTCGTGTTCGTGAGGACGAACTCCACGGCGGCCACCGGGCCTTCGCCCATCATGGCGCGGATGCGAACGTTCAGCGTCTTGTCGTTCGTTTCGACCACGCCGGTCGCCTCCGCTTCACTCACGGGGCGGACGGGCGCGACCACGCGGAGGTTTTCGAGCGTTCGGTTGTTGATTGGCGTGCCCGCCCGGCGTGGTGAGCCGTCGTTGTAGTGGACGTAGTACCCGAACCGGCTGAGCTGGCCGCCCTTGGAGCATGTGAGACCCTGCCGCACACCCTCCCAAAAGAAGTGGCCGGGCCCGGCCAGGGGGAAATCGGTCGCGCCGTTCTTGATCCAGACGATCCCGCCGTCTGAGTTGTCAGGCGTCGTGGGTCCGGGGTCAGGCAGGGCGGCGAACTGCTCTCTCGCTTTGTCGAGGTGCTCGATGACCGCCTCGTGCGAGCTGTCGAAGGCAAACAGAACAACTTCTCGGCCGGCTTTGCCCGGCTCGAGTGTGCCAATCCGCCAGGTGAGAACGGCGTCGGTGTTCCCTACGGATTCCACCCCGGCGGCCAAGAGCGACGCCGTCCAACCGAGCACCAACGTCAGCACGAATCCATTACGAACCAGTGTGCCCATGGATCTCTCCTTGTCAACCTGCAGTCGGTCGCTGCTGAGCGACACCCCAGCGGCTAAGCCGCAAGCGGCTCCAAATCGGGACGTTGTCAATCCGGCAGCGCGAGCGAGTGGACACCGTTAACCGGTATGTCGTCGTCGAATCTCACTCCTGGCAGATCTCGATGTCCTTGAACACGACGTGCATCACGCAGCCGGCGTGCATTTGCAGGGCGAAGTTCCCTTCGGGCCGGCTGGGGTCGTCTTTCAGCTCGGCCGTTTTCGTGCCGTTGACGGTTACGGTTACGTTGCCGCCGTGGGCGTCGATGACCATCTCGTTCCAGTCGTCGGTCTTCGTGTATTCCTTCTCCTTTGCCGGATCGGGCTTGTCGATCCACGCCCGGCCGTAGCTTTCGTAGATCCCGCCCACGCCGCTTTCGGGCAAGCCCACTTGAATCTGAAGCCCGTTGGCCTTCTCGACCGGCTTGATGATCGTGCGGATGTAAAAGCCGCTGTCGCCCGAGAAACACTGGAACTTGAACCGCACGGCAAAATCCTTGAACTGGTCGTCGCTGACCAACAGTCCGTAGAGCTTTTCGTTATCGGCCCGGCCGACGAAGGCCCCCTCCTCGACGGTCCACTTGCCGTCGCCCACCGGGTGCCAGCCCTTGAAAGTTTTGCCGTCCATCAGCGGCTTCCAATCGGGCTTCTTCTCCTGGGCCGACAGCAGGGCGGATGACGCGAAAGAGCTCAAGACAAACAACACCGCGACGATAGCGACTCTCGAACGGTTCATGGGGTGCTCCTTACAGGGTGACAGGGGGTTCATTTCTTGAGTTCGTGCGCAAGGTTCGGCGAAACGTGGACAGGTAGGTTATGCTTCAGCATATCACCCCGGGTTTCGTTATGCTGAAGCATAACCTACTTGGCTGTTTCTCGGAGGCGATGTGACTCCCGGCCAACCCTATTGCTTCTTACGTTTCTTCACCGTCCATCGGGGCGACGGCACGTGGGCCTCGGCCATGATCGCGTCCATTCTGGCGACCAGGTCGGGGTGCTCGCCGGCCAGGTCGTTCTCTTCCCCGAGGTCGGCGGCGAGGTCGTAAAGCTCGATCTTGCCGGTGAGCATCGGCTGGCGCACGGCCTTCCACTTGCCCATGCGAACGGCCTGCTTGGTGCCCCGTTCGTAAAACTCCCAGTAGAGATAGTCGTGTCGCTTCTGCTTGTCGTCTTGTCCGACGAGCGTGGGCAGGAAGCTGACGCTGTCGAGCCCCTCGGGCACCTCGACGCCGGCCAGATCGGCCGCCGTGGCCATCAGGTCGCCGAAATAGCCGACGTGATCGGTCTTGGAGCCGGCGGCCACGCGCCCCGGCCAGCGGGCGATCGTCGGCACCCGAATGCCGCCCTCGTAGAGGTCGCGCTTCATGCCCTTCAAGGGTCCGTTGGGGTCGAACAGGTCGGTGTCGTGCCCTCCTTCGTCGTGGTGGCCGTTATCGGAGCTGAACATGACGATCGTCTCTTCATCGATGCCGTGCTTCTTGAGGCGATCCAGAAGCCGGCCGACGTCGCCGTCCATTCGGGTGATCATGGCCGCCTGGCCCTTGTCGGGATCGCTCCAGTCCTTGTCGGCGTAGATCCCAAAGTCGGGCACTTCCTGGCCGTTCCCCACCAGGCGCGTGGCCTCGTTGTTGGCGTGAGGAATCGTCAGCGCAAGGTAGAGAAAGAAGGGCCGGTCCTTGTTCTGGTCGACGAACCTTAGGGCCTCCGCGGCGACGAGGTCGTGGCTGTAG
>JBDRTC010000692.1:0-3327 GCA_043824335.1 Planctomycetota bacterium
CGTGAAAACTTTCAGCATACCGGACTGCGGCGCGCGACGCCAGCAGCTTTTGGGCCCTGGGACTCCCCAACGCGCGGGGGAATCTGATCTTGTCTTGCCGGGGCTCGGGGGGTCTACTTCGCCACATGCACCTGAAGGGCCGGCGAGTCACGATCATGGGGTTGGGCCATTTCGGCGGCGGCGCCTCGGCCGCACGATGGCTGGCCCGACGCGGCGCCCAGGTCACCGTCACCGACCTGGGGGACGAAGATTCCCTGGCCGATTCGCTCTCCTCGCTGGCCGGGGAGCCGATCGCCCGGTTTCACCTGGGCGGACATCGGGAGGCCGATTTTCGCCATGCCGACCTCGTGGTGGTCAATCCGGCGGTGCGCCCTGGGAACCGGTTCGTCGAAATCGCCGCCGAGTCGGGCGTCCCCCGGACCTCTGAAACGGAGCTGTTCCTCCAAGCCTGTCCGGCGCGGATCATCGGGGTTACCGGCTCCAACGGCAAATCGACCACCGCGGCGATGACGGCGGCCATTCTCAGGGCCGAGGGGCGAACGGTCTGGCTTGGGGGAAACATCGGCAAAAGCCTTCTGGACCGGCTCGACGAGATCAGGCCCGACGATGGGGTCGTGCTGGAATTGAGCAGTTTCCAGTTGCACCACCTGAACCACGGCGTTCGCATGCCCGAGTTGGCCGTGGTGACCAACTGCCGACCGAATCACCTCGATTGGCACGGGAATTTCACCGATTACAGGGATTCTAAGCAGCGGATCCTCACGGACCAAAAGCCCGCGGACCTGGCGGTGTTGAACACGCAGGATGCGGAAGTTGCCTCATGGCTGCCCCTGGTGCGGGGCCGGCGGCTGCGGCTTGTGCCGGAGGACGATATTCCCCCCCTGGCCATCCCCGGCGACCACAACCGCGCGAACGCGGTTTGCGCCGCGACCGCCGCCCTGGGCGCCGGGTGCGGCCGCGATTCGATCGAGCGGGGGCTGGCGTCGTTCTCCACGCTAACGCACCGGCTCGAATCGGTCGCCGTAACCAAGGGCCGCCGGCTCATCGACGATTCGTCGTCGACCACTCCCGATTCAACGATCGCCGGTCTCCGCGCGCTGGAGGGCCTCACGTGGCTGTTGGCCGGTGGGCGCGATAAGGGGATCGACTCTCGCCGGTTGATCGCGGCCATCGTTCGGCACGCCCGCGGAGCGGCCTTTTATGGGGCCGTGCGCAAAAGGCTTTATGGCCAGGCCGTCGCTCGTGCGCCTGGATTCCCCTGTGCCGCCGTCGAAACGATGGACGAGGCGCTTCGGTGGTGCTGGCAGCGCTCGCGGCCGGGCGACGGCATCCTGTTGTCGCCGGCCTACTCGAGCCACGATCAATTCTCGAACTTCCAAGCGCGCGGTGCAACGTTCGCTGCCTTGGCTGGTCGATTGGGCGACCCGTACAATCCGTAGACTTTGCCGCGCCGCCGAGGCAAACGTCGTGGCATCGCAGATCGACGAACATGTCTCGACGCCGTGATGCGATTGGATCAGCGAAAACCTATTGACAGAAGCGGCGATCATCCGATACACTACTTGTGCTGCATGCAGTGCTTGCGCTGTTTGTGGCGTTGACCTCGAGGCGGACGGCTGTGCGGTTTCCTTGGCGGAGGCTGTCACGGCGCTGGGAGCCGTTAGCCTCGAGGTTTTTTTCGCGCTTTTGCCGTTCACGCGTGGCCTCGGGCGTGATTTCCCTATAATGATGCTTTTGGCGAACCGGCAACCAAGGGATTCTCCAATGAAAGTCGTCCATTACGAACAGGTCAAATCGACGCCGGTGGAAACGGAAGGGGCTGCCGGTTGCCACATTCGCTGCCTGATCGGCGAGCCCGACGGGGCCCCCAGCTTCAGCATGCGGCAGTTTGAGGTGAGCCCGGGCGGATACACTCCCAAGCACTCCCATGCCCACGAGCACGAGGTGTTTGTGCTCGAAGGAAGCGGCGTGGTCGTCGAAGGCGACCTCGAGCATCGTTTGGCGCCCGGCACGGTGGTTCTTGTGCCGCCGAAGACGCTGCACCAGTTCCGCAACACGAGTCCCGGACCGCTCAAGTTCCTCTGCCTGATCCCACACCCGCTGCGCGACATGACCGGTCCCTGCACCGCCGCCTGCGGTTGCGACTGAGTTCGGGAGTCGATCGCCGGGGCAAGCATGTTTAGCGGCCGACGGCACGTCGGCCTGAGCGTTCGACGGCCCGGGAGCTGTCGCCATAACAACTTGCCATCCGGGCCGGTCCCCAAGATTGCGAGCATCGGTTCTCATGCGCAACGTCTTTTTCAACAAGATGTTACGCCAATCACCGCCCCGCTTCCCGGCGGTGGTCAGGGAGGGCAAACATCCTCTACAATGGACGGTGAGCCCTCAACCGGCTTCCCAAGCCGCTAAACGCTGACGGCTGATCGCTGACCGCTTCCGTTTCTCCAGTGAGACCCGCCTAATGTCTCCCGACCCGGCCAAAGAAATCGCCAGGCTCCGCGAGGAAATTCGCCGTCACGACCGCAAGTACTACGTCGAAGCCGCGCCGGAGATCAGCGATCGCGAGTACGACCGGCTCGTCGAGAGTCTCAAGAAGCTGGAGGCCGGGCACCCGGAGCTGGTCACGGCGGATAGCCCCACGCAGCGCGTGGCCGATGAGTCCGTGGAAGGGCTCAAACGGGTCCGGCACCGGGCGCCGATGCTGTCGATCGACAACACCTACAGCATCGAGGATCTGAAGAAATACGCCGAGCGGACCGCCCGGCTCTTGGGCTCCGAGTCGATCGAGTGGGTTGTGGAGCTGAAGATCGACGGCGTAGCCGTTTCCCTGATCTACGAAAGCGGCGTGCTCACGCGCGGCGTCACCCGGGGAAACGGCCGGGTGGGCGACGACATCACCCACAACGTGCGCACGGTCGCCGACGTGCCCTTGCGGCTCTCCGGCGACCGCGTGCCGGCCGTGCTCGAGGTCCGCGGCGAGATCTACATGGCCAATTCCGACTTGGTGCTCTTGAACGAAGCCCAGAAGCGCAAAGGGGAGCCGCCGTTTGCCAACACGCGGAACGTGACGGCCGGGAGTATCCGCCTCCTCGACCCGCGAATCTGTGCCGAACGCCGCTTGCGGTTCTTCGGTCACGGTCTGGGGCTCGCCGAGGGCCTCTTCGAGAAGAGGGCACAAACGCACATGGAGTTCCTCGACGAGCTTCGCGCCCACGGCCTGCCGGCCACTCCGCACGTGGAGTGTTTTGGATCGTTTTCCGCGGCGGTCGAGCACTGCGAGGGGCTGATCGGGCGACTCCACGAGCTGGACTTCGAGATCGATGGCCT
>JBDRTC010000693.1:0-3571 GCA_043824335.1 Planctomycetota bacterium
GCAAACCGAGCGGTTCCGAGCAACCAGGCGACCCGCAAACGGAGGGCGGCGACGCTAGTGGGCAAAGGTCCCCGGCCTCGGGTGTTCCGGGGTCCAGCGGCGAGCCAAACCAGCAGCAGGGCGAAGCTTCCCCAGCCGAACCGGGCGACTATCAGCCCGAGGACGCCAATCTCGAATTCGCGCGCAAGGCCACCAATCTGGCCCTGGAGCATCTGGAAGACGAGTTATCGAAGGATCAGCCCGACCAAAAGCTTCTCGACCGGCTCGGCTGGACCAAGGACGACCTCAAACGGTTTTACCAACAGTGGGACCAGATGCGGCGGGAGGCCAGCGGGCGAAATGCCCGAAGCGGTTCGGCCCGCGAGGAGATTGACAAGGCCCTCGACAGCCTTGGGCTGCGTCCGTCGGGAACGGAACTGGGGGGCGGTCGCACCAAGCCGGACCAGTCCGGGAATCTTAAGGAAGGCCTCCGCATCGACCCCCCGCCCGAGTGGGCCGAGGCGTTTCGGGCCTACACCACCGGGATCGCCGGCGGCGAGGAGAATCGCCGCTCTGAGTGAGCACTGTATGCGGTCCCTGCCATGGCCCCTTTATCTCACGCAATCCCCCCGGAGGCAAGCGCCGCCTCGCAGGAGTTCTTCCTCAAGCCCGCCACGGCACTGCTTGTTCCAAGCAGTGGCACACGACCATGAACCCCGTCGCCAAGCAGGGGCACCCGGCGCCGAAGCATCCTCCAACCCGCGCCGCATGGTTACCGGCGTTTGGGAACTCTGGCGAGCCTCAGGAAGGCATCCCAGAGTTTCCGTGTCTCCGTTGTGTAGCCGACCGCCACAGTGATAGGAGACCTCCCCCAGAAACCTCCGGGGGGAAGACGAATCAGCACAACCGGAGCCCGCGAAAAGATGAGGTACTTGCGCCATAGGTGCATGCCATTGAGTTTCCCGAACCACCATTGGCAGTCCCGCAACGCCACGTTCCTCTGGCTCTCGCCATACCACACTATCAGACGCCCCGATTGTGCACACACGCGGGGCAAGTTGTTCCGAACGTTCCTCCACAACGCGTAGTAGAAAAGCAGAAAGATCGGCACATACGCCAGGACCATTGCAAGCGTGGCAAGCAGTGCTCCCAGTAGGGCACCCTCTTCCCCAGACAGCCCCATCGCGACTACGAACAGCTCGAAAAAACCGATGATACTGGCGAGGAAGAGGATCAGCCCCTTTCTGTGCTCTCGGCAGAACTCGAGCGGCATGGTTTCTTCCAGGCGGTCGTGCAGTGCCGCGTACTCGGCGAGACCCGGAAACGCCCGCTCAACACAGGCCCTGCAATAGACCCGCCCGTCCCAAAGCTGAACCGGTCTGTCCGAAGTCAGCCGCCGGTTGCAGGCGGCACATCGGACGCCGCTCTTGTCAGCGTCATCTCCCATGTTGGTCTCCCCCGGGGATAATGGCCGCCGATCTTCTCTCGGCAGAACCCCCGTCGTTATCATCGAGCAACCTCAGCGTCCTGCCGGCTTGCCTGCCGAGAGGGTTCCAGGAGGTTCAAGCCTACGGCGGCGTGGTCGTGGATCAGGGCCGGTTGGGGCGCGTCGAAGAGGTCGAGGAGCAGGCGTTCGATGCCGGGGGCCCGGACTTCGGTCAGGCCGGCCAGGGCGCCGGCGCGGAGCCAGATGTTTTCGCTCTCCAGGAGCCGCTTGACCTCGGGGTGGGAGATTTCCGCGGCCAGTGCGGCCAGCGCCTTGGCCGCCGGGTATCCGTAGCCCATGCCGACGGGGCCGTGAAGGCCCGGCGGATTCTCTTCGGAGGCGTATCGAGCCAGAACTGGAATCGCCGCGCGCACTCCCCGCTTGGCCAGCGCCTCGCAGGTCCAATAGAAGCCGACCGTGTCGACCGACTTGGCGTACGCCTCGAGCTTGGCCGTCAACACGGTATCCAGCTCGGGCCGGCCGCCTTCGGCAAGTTCCCTCAGCGCCAAGTAGTGGGCACACGGATAAGGCGAGTCGAGAAGCTCCTGGAAACTCGAGCCGGCCGACTCGGGATATCGAGCCGACAAGAGGCCGACGGCACGGTCGAACGACGCAATGCCGCTGGTCATCATCCGCTTGGCGCCGGGGGCCTGGTTGTTCGAGTTGTTCAGATCGTGATAGCGTTCCGGCTGGAGTCCGCCGGCGACCTGTTGCCGGAGAGCATCCAGGTCCTCGCTTGCGGGGCGATCCACGTTTCGGGGTTTCTGCACTATGGGACCCGGCCAATCGAGTCCCCGCGGCGGGTAGCAGGCCTCGAAGGGAAGCGGCTCCGGTAGATCGATCCTCGGCACGGGGTTGCCCGCGATCCGCTGGGTCTCCTGGATCGTTCGGAGCGACTCCCGGGCATGGCGCCGGATCACGCTGATCGGATCGCGAGTGGCCAGCTCCGCGAGCAGCTCGATCCCGTCGGGCGTGCCGCGGAAGCCCAGTCCCAGGGCCAGCCCATAGCGGACGTCGCGATAGTGGGTCTTGGGGTCGGCAAAAGTGCCGAGCGACGCGACGTCCTCCGCGTGATGGGCCAGCGCCAGAACCAAGTAGCACTTGTCGCGGAAGTTCGTATCGTAATGGCTCTTGCCGATCGACATGATCTCCTTGAAGGGGTACGGCTTGCCGGCCTCGGTCGCTAGGAGGCCGGCGGCGTCGGGCCCGAACCCGAACAAGTGCAAGAGCACGGCAGCGTCGATCCGCTCGCGCCAATTCTCACTCGTGAGATAAGGGGTGATCGCTTCTTCGGGCACTTCCGCCCGATCGACCGCCAGGCAGCCCAGAAGCCACAACGCCTGTTCCGGCTCGATTTGTTCGACCACCGGGAACGGCCGCCCGTGCTCCGCAAACGGACGCTCCAGATTGATCCCTTTGAGGATTTCGGCGTAGAGAGCATCGGCTTCAGGCGCCGGATCGCCGCGGAGAACGGCCACGAGCAGGTCGACGGACCTTTTTCGCAGGTCCGCATTTTCCAGGAGCAGCCGGCCCAGCAGCACGCGCTGCGACTCGGGCCGAAGCCGGTCCTCGTACCGCGGCTTCTCCAGGAAGGCGCCGGGCAGCAGGGCGACGACCAGGTGTACGTCTTCCATGCGAGGCGCCGCTTCGGCCAGGATCAGGCCCCGCAGCATCGCGTATTCTTCAGGCCGCGGACCGCGTTGGAGGTAGCGATTCTGAAACGGTTTCAAGTTGGGCACGTCCCGGCGAAGGGCCTCCCAAAGCGCGTCGACCGCTTCGGGCGACCCGATGCGCCCCAGGGCCAGAGCCACCTCAGTGGCGTGGTAGTGGTACTCGTATCGTGAAAGCCACGGGATCAAAAGCAGAACCGACGGGACGTCCCGCATCCATCCGGCGGCTCGGATCGCGGCCAACTCGGGCGGCTCTCCTTCCAGGGCGTGACGCTTCCCCTCCCAGGGCTCAAAGCGGACCGGCGGCGGCATGGGCACGCTCAGCGCTTCCCGCACAACGTGCCGGGCCGACTCGGGCGCGGCCGCGCCCAGGCGGCCGACCGCCTCGAACCAACGGGCGGGCAGATCGGCGTCGTCTTGCCCACCGTTAGCTGCC
>JBDRTC010000694.1:0-2870 GCA_043824335.1 Planctomycetota bacterium
ACTGGTGAGCACGCCCGACAACGCCGACGACCGCCTCGCCGCGGGCGTGCTGGCCCTCGCATCGAAAGACCCGGCCTTGGCGGAGAAGCACTTTGAGGAAGCAGAGTCTCTTGGAGCCGAAGTCGGCCCGTATCTCGCCCCGCTTGCCGCCGCCGCGTTTGCACGGGCGCGACAGTTGCTCGACGAAAAGGACTTCAAGAAGGCCGGGGAGTTGCTCGCGAACCTTGAGCAGAAGTACGCCCCAATCTCCTGGTTCTCAGCGAACAAGCCGGCCCTCGACGCGGCCCGGGCGCAAGCCAAAGCCGGCATCTACGAGGCAGAAGCCGAAAAGCTCTACCAAGAGGCCGCCGACCTCTTCGCCAAGCAAGAGCTTTTCGACGTGAAACCCCTCGTCGAGAAGCTCAAGATCGACTACGCCGAATCCAAGCCAGTGACCGACGCCACCCGCAAGCCCGCCTTCATGGACCTGGAACAATCCACCGCCAACCTCGGCCCCATCATCACCGTCCGGCAGGACGGCAAAGGCAATTTCACGACCATCCAAGCGGCCATCGACGCGGCCGAGCCAGACACCCTAATTGAGGTCGAGGACAACGGTCCCTACAATGAAGAACTCGTGGTTCCGTCCGGGAAAACTGGACTGACCATCCGTGGCAAGCGCGGTTGCTGGCCCGTCGTCACTTCCGCGGGGGACCGAGTGGACATCGATGTCCTGGTCAGTGTCGAAGCGGAGCATACAACCCTCGAGCGTTTGGTACTTTCACACATGGCGCCAGCGCCAGCCGCACAAGACGTCCGCTGCATTCGGTCCAGTATTGGAGGGATAGACTCAAACACGCCGCGTCTGCGATGCTGCATCGTCGCCGCCACGGTGGCGGGCGAGATTCTGCACGGCGGGTTTCTGGTTGAGGACAGCCTCGTCGTGGGAAAATGGACGTACGGTAGCATTAGCAGTGCCAACTCTCTCTGGCTGGTGCCCCGGATCGCGTTCACATACAATTCCTATCTGCGAACTTGCACAGTGCTCGGCTCGATCAGCGTCACTGAGCGCCGTTCGTGCGCAGTCGTCGATTCCATTGTCGTCGGGAACATGAATGAGGGGAGCGACGTAGAACTCCGCGTAGAGTGTTGCGACGTCCTTGGCAAAGTCCAGAACGCAAAACCCGGGAGGGGATGCATCAGCGCGGACCCCCTTTTCCGCGACCCCGCCAATCTCGACTACCGCCTCATGCCCACCAGTCCCTGCATTGGCAAAGCTTCCGACGGCGGAGACATCGGCTGCCGGTATACGCCGGAGATGATCGAGATGTGCGAGAAGGCCCTGGAGCTGCGGGCGAAGGGGATCATCAAGTTTTGAGCCGAGGGGCTTCCCAGCCTGAAAGGCTGGAATATGATTGCCTAGGGCAACGCCCTGGGGTGCGTGGACCACCAGGACGCGCAAGCCCTGAAAGGGCGAAGTACACCGGCCCCGCGAGGTTATGTCGCCCTTACAGGGCTTGCCCCTTCGCGTCTTGACCCGGTACCCAGGGCGTTGCCCTGGGCTGTCGTATCTTGCCCCTTCGGGGCGTGAGGTGCGCGGGGCAAAGGCGTTGGATTCACAAAGCCTCCGATGGCGGCGACGTCGGCTGCCGCTACACGCCGGAGATGATCGAGTTGTGCCAGAAGGCCCTGGAGCTTCGGGCGAAGGGGATCATCAAGTTTTGAGCCCCGGCGCTTCCCAGCCTGAAGGGCTGGAATACGAGAGCCCAGGGCAACGCCCTGGGGTGCGTGGACCACCAGGACGCGCAAGCTGAAAGGGCGAAATACACCGGCCCCGCGAGGTTATGTCGCCCTTACAGGGCTTGCCCCTTCGCGTCTTGACCCGGTTCCCAGGGCGATGCCCTGGGCTGGTGAATTTCAGCCCTTCGGGCTGGGGCCGATGTTCTCCCGTGTCTCGATGGCGTCGGACGACGGGTACATGGGTCGTGGTTTATTTGTGAGGAGCGCCGACTACTCCACCCGGAAGCCGATATTCACGGTGACCTGGTATTGTTGAATGTCCCCGTTGGAGATGCTGCCGCGTTGCTCGACGACTTCGAACCAGCTCATGTTCCGGAGCGACTCGGCCGCTTTGGCAATGGCGTTGGCGGCGGCGTCGCTGAACGATTCGGTGGAAGTGCCGACCAGTTGGATCTTCTTGAAGACAGGATCTGCCATCGGATGTCCCTCGTTGGTTGAGAATGCCACGTGGGTCTCGTGCCTCGACCCACCCTGCGACTCACGGATACGATCCTTGCCTATAATGTAGGCTCGGCTCCAGGAATGACAATGGGGGTAGAGGTTACCCGGTGCCCGTCTCCTGTCCGGAGTCGGGGGGCACCGCGGGGAGTTCCAGCGTGAAGCGGCTGCCCTTGCCCGGGGTGCTCTCGACGAGGATCCGGCCCCCGTGCTCGGCGAGGATCTTCTGGCTCACCGGAAGCCCCAGGCCCGTGCCGTGACTGCTCTTGAACGACACGAACGGACTGAACAGGCCGTCGAGCCGCTCCGGCGGGATGCCGGGTCCGTTGTCGGAGACCACGACGAAGACCTTGGCCTCGTCGGGCGCGTAGCGCGTGGCCACGTCGACCCGGCCCGCTTCTTCCGTTTCCGAAGCCGCGTCGATCCCGTTGGTCACCACGTTGAGCACCGCCCGGTGGATGCCTTCGGGGTCGAACACCAACTCGGGCATCTCTTCGGCCGGCTCCCAGTGAAGCTCGACTTCCAGGTCGCGGGCGTGGGACTCGATCAGCTCGACCACGTCGCCGACGACCCGGTTGACGCTGGCCGGCATCAGCTCCGGCTCTCGCTCCTTGCTGAAGGTGAGCATGTCCATCACCAGGGATTCGATGGCA
>JBDRTC010000695.1:0-4161 GCA_043824335.1 Planctomycetota bacterium
GCATGAAACTCTATTGACCCGGCGCCTTTGCCTCGTGTCAAACGTAAGATAGCGTACCAAGATGAGATGCGTCTGACAACAAACTCTCGATCATGTGCTCCAGTACTGGTAGCAAATCGTCAACTTCTCGATAGAGTTCTCGGTGTTGCCGCCCTCCAGATCGTCGTACTCCAACGTCTTGACCCACGCGCCGTGAAGCGTCCATCGCCGCGTTTCCTGGCCGGCGCGGTCGTAGCGCACGATGTCAATGTCGCGCATGTACTCGTCCGGCAGTTGGCCGGTCACGGCGTTCACATCCACCTGCTGCTTGATCCAGTCCAGCGCGGTCACGTCCGAGCCGTCCTGGAGGACGCCTTTCTCCAGATTGATGTCGTCGAACTTCACCCGCCCAGCGACCTTCTGGTCGAACATCGACCCGGCAGGCGCAAAGGCCACCTCCTCGAATTCCGTCTTCGGCTCCGTTCCCTTACGGAACAGCGCCACGTCGAACCCGTTCACCTCGATGGCGAACTGCCAGTTCTGGTAAAGGCTTTTCGGCATGTTGCCGCTTCGCATCTCAGATCACCTCCTTACGCGTTGCTCAAAATTTCGGAGAAATTGCCGCCCGTGGACACGAGGATGAAGTTCAACTCCACGAACTCGGCGGTCTTTGTCGGCTTGACGAATACACGGCAAACCAGTTCGTTACGGTCAATGTGCGCGGGTGTGCTGGTTTCTTCGTCACACTGGACGGCGTATTCGTACAACCCGCCGTTCTCCCGGATATTCTGGAGAAAAGGGTTGATCAGGCGAGCCAAAGCACGCCAGGTCTGCGGATTGTTCGGCTCAAACACCACGAACCGGCTGCTCTCGGCAATGGCCTCCTCGATGTGCATCATCAGCCTGCGCACGTTCACCCGGTCCAGGGCCGACGGCTGAGACTGGAGCGTCTTCTGACCCCAGATGTTGATGCCGGAGTCGGGGAAGCTCGCGATGACGTTAATGCCATCGGGATAGAGCACGTCCCGTTCGGCGCGCGAGGTCTTGTAGCCCAGGCCGAGGACGTTGAAGATACGACCCCGGTCAATGCCAGCGGGCGCGTACCAGACGTGCGTCTTCTGATCGCTCCGAGCGTAGCAACCGCAGACTGCGCCACTGGGCGGGATGAGCTTCCGTTGCGACGTGAGCGGATCGGAGATATCCAGCCACGGGTAGTACAACGCCGCGTAGCTGGAGTTGAACGCCGCATGGGTGTAGCTGCCCTGTCCCTTGCGGAAATCCACTGCCTCCAGCGGGTCGAGCGAGATCGGACACTCGGCGATCAACATGCAGTCCTGCCGGTTCTCACAGTAAGTGATGCCGGCGTGGATTACCGCGGCGCTGGTCACGCCAGGCACGACCAGCATGTTAACCTGGTCGATCTCGTCGAAGGCGAAGAGGCCGGTGTGGTTCGAGGCGTCGCCGATGTAGTCCGCGTCTGCCAGGCCGGTCAGGCCATCGTTGCCGCCGGACAGCCCGAACTCGCCCAGTTCCGGTCGGTCGCCCGGAGCAGGCGTGACCGAGCCGAGGGCTGACACGGTAATGAACTCAGACTTCTCATTGACCTTGAGTTCAATGAAGTTGGCCGACGCCTCGTCCATTGAGAGGTCCCAGAAGATTTCCACAATCCGTCCGTTGTCCTTCACCGTGAGATTGAACTCGGTGTTCGGGTTCAGGGTGCCGTTCGATACGACCACGGAAAGCCCGTCGCCCCATGTTCCCTCGTTGACGACGTCCACGTCGAGTGTGTCCTGGGCGTCAACGCCGCCTTCCAGGTTCGTCTGGGCCACAGCAGAGACCACGCCGTTATCCGAGGTTGATGTCAACAGCAGGGCCGACGCTTCGGCATGGGCGTTGACTGCGTCCACAATCTCGTCGGCAGTCGAAATGGCGATGCCGCCCGCATCGGTCGCCGCATTGACCGTGACGTCCGTACCAACAACCGCAACCGACAAGGGTGTGCTGTTCCCGGCGATCGCGATGGTCACGGTAATGGCGTTGCCGGCGACGCCGGACTGCATCGCCGTCCAGGTGACCTCGTCCGTGCCGGGCGCGCCGGTGGTCTTCGACGCCTTCACGCCGGAGCGATCCTTCAACGTGCGCGTGGCCTTCACAGCCGCGAGCGTCGTCTTGTCAGTGATATCCGTGTAGTGGGCAATCCGGTTCACGTAGAGGATGTTGCCGCCGTTGTCGAAAAAGGCTCGGGCCGCATAGGCCAGGTATCCGTCTGCAATGTACGGGCCGTATTTTCTGGCGAACTGCTCCCAACTTGTCACCAGTTGGACCTTGTTGACAGGCCCTCTCTCCGCGACGCCGATGAACCCGGCAGCCGAGGTGGAGATTTGTTTGACGTAGAAGGAAAAGTCCGTCTCCTTCACAAACAGCCCGGGGGAAAGATATGGACTCATGTTGCGTTACCTCCCTTCTTCTCTTTCTTGACAGAGTTATCTTTGGCCACCGGTTTCGGTGCAGAGGGTTTCTGCTGCCGAACATTCTTTATCTCGCGCAGTGTTAAACATCCATTCTGCGCTGCATTGCGTATTTCGGCGGACACGTCCCTATCGTCAATCTCCGCCTTGCCCCGCGACGCCAGGTGCACCGTGCGTTTGGAGTTCGCCAGGTGCAGGGCCAAGGGCTGAAACTTCAGATTCCGAATTTCAACCATCCGTCTGTCCTCCTATGTGTTCGGCGGCTCATGTGTGCGTGACTCATTGAGCGCCGAGCCTGAATAATCAAAAATGCGATCTACGATCAGCTTTCCTTCGACAACTTCGCCGCCATAAACGGCGCAATCCTCGATGCGGTACTTGCCCGACGATTGGCGGAGATTGGTCAGGTTGACGCGGTTTAGCCCGCCCATGGGAACCAACTCAGTCAGATTCAAACGGTCGCCGTCCGGCGGAATCTCAATCTCCCGATGGAAAGCGAAGAACACCACGATGCCGGCCACAAGGTCGATCAACTCGGCCTCCTTGGCCGTCGTCGCCACTACGTCGAAGTCCAGGTGGTAGCAGCGCGGGTACTCTCGTTCCTCGAACGTCAGCGCGTCGATATCCTTCACAATTTCCTTTGCCATCGTGCGACGGGTTTTGTTTTCGATGAGTCTCGGGCCCTGGATCAGCAGACTCGGCGTGCGCTGGACCTCGAAGGCCTGGTCCGGTGGCACAAGCACGGCATCCTGGAGGATCTCCGACTTGATCAGTCGCACGAAGTTTTCCACCACGTCTCTAACCGAGTACACTGTGGATCGCCTCCCTGTAATTCTCGACAATCTTGTCGCGATACTTCTCCATCACCGGGTGCAGGAACGGCCGTGCCGGGATGATGATCACCGCGCCGTTCGGATGGTTGATCGTCGCGCCAAATTCCATGATCGCGCCGATGTTCACCAGCTCGTTGCCGGTTTTGTTCCGTGTGCCGCGCAGAACTCCCACAAAGGCCCGATCACCCAAAATCAGCTGCGTGATCGAGGCCACGAGAAAGCCTGTGTCGATGAGCGCCTTGGACGATCCCTTCTTGCGGATCGTGCTCTCCGCCAGCTTCACGAACGGCTTGTCGCCGGGCACTTGCGACACGATCCCTTTCTTGATCTCCTTGACAAGGAGCATGGCGTTCTTGACTGTGGCCTGACGTAATGCCCGGGCGAGCCGAGCGCCCATATTTGTGCCGAGCACATGTTTCGCCTTTGTCCATTGTCCGAACCGTCTAATCGCCATGATGCTTCACCAAGTGAATGGTCTTGTGCGTCACCACGCCGAAGAGACGTTCTTCGACCACCGTGATGACCTTGAACGTATTCGTGCCCAGATGCGTCAGCCCGCCGCCTTCGAAGGTGACCCTGTCGTTCGGCTCGATCTCCTGCTCAGGCAATACCGAGATCACCGCGTCCGCGCCGAGCTTTTTCAACGTTTCGGCTGGCTTGGGCACGAACTCATAAGAAATCTCATCTGCGTCGTCGTAATCCTGCTCGTCGGACCCGTAGAGCTTCTCGCCTTGGCCCGGAGGCGTGAGACGACGGCCCTTCTGGCCGGTGGCGAGGAGCATCTCACGCACGTCCGTAACGGCGGCCGCCTTTTCAGAATCAGTTAGGATCGCCACGCTTCCTCCTCCTCGTCGTACTCGCTGGTCTGGTCGTAGATGACC